>JBIJED010000499.1:0-3153 GCA_044343785.1 Azospirillales bacterium
GCTGGTCGTCGACGGGCGCTACGCCGCACTGGGCCGGGTGCCGCCCGAGGCCGAGGTGCGGGCCCTGTCCGCATGGCTCGACGCGCACGCGACCGACGCCGTCCACGTCATCGATCACCTGGCCGCCTCCTATCCGCCGGCCGCCGCGTTCGCCGACGCCGCGGCCGGCATCGTCGCCATCGCCGCCTCCCGGACGCCGACGGACCGGATCCTCTGGTTCCGGCCCGAGATGGCGACGACGATCCGGTGGGGCGGCGATCCCACGAAGCCGGTGGAGCCGCCGCCCGACGGCGGCAGCCCGATGCCGCGGACCTCCTTCGCGGAGTGGCGGGAGCAGGTGCGGCTGCGGTCGCGGCCCTGGACGGACGAGGACGTCGGCTCCGCCCAGGCGCTGCGCGTGGCGTTGCTGGAGGTGGTGCTGCGCCGGATGGACCAGCTGGCCCGCGAGCGCGAAGCGGCCGAGCGGCGGCACGCGATGATGCTGGCCGAGCTGAACCACCGGGTGAAGAACACGCTGTCCACGATCCGCGCGATCGCCCACTTCACCCGCTCGTCCGCCACATCGCTGGAGGACTACGTCGCCGGGTTCGAGGGGCGGATCCAGGCCATGGCCGCCTCCCACGACCTGCTGACCTCGGCATCGTGGCGGTCGGTCGACCTTCGGACCCTGATCGAGGCGCAGGTGCTGCCCTATGCCAGCGGGGCCAACGTGGACGTCGAAGGGCCCGACGTGCCCCTCGCCGCCGCGACGGCGCCGCAGATCGGGATCGTGCTGCACGAACTCGCCACCAACGCCGTGAAGCACGGGGCGCTCAGCGGCGGCGGCCGGCTGACGGTGCGCTGGACGGTCGATCCCGCGGGCGACGAACTCCGCCTCGTCTGGACCGAGACCGGCGGGCCCCCGGTGACGCCCCCGGTCCGGCGCGGGTTCGGCAGCTTCACGCTCGACCGCATCGTCGGGTTCGGGATCGCCGGGACGACCGACCTCCGGTTCGATCCGGGCGGCGTCCGCTGCGAGATCGTCCTGCGCGAGGGGTTCGGGACGGCGGCGGTGGCGCCGTCCCGGGCCGGCGAGCCGGGCCCGCGCGCCGACGCGGGCCGGCCGCGCATCCTCGTCGTCGAGGACGAGGCGCTGGTCGCCTACCTGCTCCAGATGGCGATCGAGGAACGCGGCTGGTCGTGCGTCGGCCCGGTCGCGCGGGTGGCGGCGGCGGCGGCCCTCGCGGAGGACCGGTCGGTCGCGATCCACGCGGCCGTCCTCGACGTCAACGTCTCGGGCGAGACGGTGTGGCCCGTGGCCGACGCGCTGGCGGCGCGCGGGGTGCCGATGCTGTTCTCCACCGGCTACGACCGCAGCGGCCTCGTGCCGGAGCGGTTCGCCGCCGTGCCGGTGCTGGGAAAGCCCTTCGAGGCGGAGGACCTCGTCGACGCGGTCGCGCGGCTCCTGGCGGGGCGGTGACCGCCGGCCCTCACTCGAACCCGCCGTCCACCCCGATGAACTGGCCGGTGATCGAGCGCGCGGCGGGGCGCGCGGCGGGGGCGCCTTCGGTCATTGGGCCATCAGCGCGGGCAGGAAGGTGATCACGCCCGGCAGCAGGATCATCAGGCTGATCCGCGCGATGTCGAGCACGATGAACGGCACGATGCCCCGATAGACGGTGCCGAGCGGCAGGTCCTTCACCACGGTCGTGATGATGAAGAGGTTGAGCCCGACCGGCGGCGTGATGAGGCCCAGTTCGGCCACCATCACCACGATGATGCCGAACCAGATCGGGTCGTAGCCGAGCTGCGTCACCACGGGGAAGAAGATCGGCACCGTCAGGAGGACCATCGGCAGGCTCTCCATGAAGGTGCCGAGGATCACGTAGACGACGAAGATCAGGTAGATGATCGCGAGCGGCGGCAGCCCCGACTGGTCGATCAGCGCGGAGAGCGCCTTGGGCAGCCCGATCAGGTTCATGAAGTTGGAAAACAGCAGCGCGCCCACCAGCACGAAGAAGAGCGCCGCCGTCATGGTGACGGTCTCGAGCAGGGAGGCGGTCAGGGTCGCCCGGTCGAGCGACCGCCGCCACAAGGCGAGCAGGAGCGCGCCGAACGCGCCGACGCCCGCGGCCTCGGTCGCGGTGAAGGCCCCCAGATAGATGCCGCCGATCACCGTGACGAACAGGAGGAGGAGCGGCCCGTTGCTGGCCAGCGCCGCCCGCCGCTCGGGCCACGCCATCCGCGCGGCGGCCGGGGCGGCGGCCGGGTTGCGGTGCGCGATGGCCGAGATCAGGCCCATGTAGAAAAGGATCGCGATGATCCCCGGCACGATGCCCGCGATCATCAGCTGGCCGACGTCGGTGCCGGTCGCGATGCCGTAGAGCACCATGATGACCGACGGCGGGATCAGGTTGCCGAGGCAGCCGCCCGCCGCCACCGACGCGCTGGCCAGCGTGTCGGCGTAGCGGTAGCGCCGCATCTCCGGCATCGCGACCTTGGCCATGGTGGCCGCCGTGGCGATGGACGAGCCGGAGACGGCCGAGAACATGCCGCAGGCGACGACGGTCGCCATCGCCAGCCCGCCCTTCCGGTGTCCCAGGAAGGCGTGGCAGAGCCGGTACATGTCCTGCGACATGCGCGCCCGGGTGATCAGGGCGCCCATCAGGATGAACATCGGCACGACCGACAGCTCGTAGCTGGTGGTCTGGTTGAAGGCCAGCTGGCCCAGGATGCCGAAGGCCGTCCGCTCGCCGTAGACGAGCCAGATGCCGCCGAGGCCGGTGACGATCAGCCCGAACGCGATGGGCATGCCGCAGACGATGAAGACGCCCATGGCGAGGAACGCCAGCCCCGCCAATTCCCAAACGCCCATCACCCCTCCGTGCCCGCGGGCCGCCCGGTCGTCCTCACATGTCCTCCTGCACGCCCACGCGCAGCGACCGGCCGCGCGCGGCGTTCCACGCCGCCAGGAGGAAGGCGACGGCGGCGAGGCCGACCAGCACCGCCATCGCCATGCAGACCATGCCCTTGGGGATGCGCAGTTCCATCGTCACCTCCCCGAAGCGGACGAGCCGGTCGCCGTAGAGCCACATGCGCCACGCCATCAGGCCGCACACCGCGGCACCCAGAAGGTCGAACGCCACCGCCAGCACCCGGCGGACGGCGTCCGGC
>JBIJED010000039.1:0-11049 GCA_044343785.1 Azospirillales bacterium
TGGACCGCCGACCCGTCCGGGCCGGAGGGGCGCCTCGCCGCGGCCGTGGCGGAATTGGCGGCCCACGAACGGGCGCGGGCCGGGCGGGACGCGGCCGCGTCGGCCCGTCGGCTGGAGGCGGTCGTCGCCGGCCTCGACGCCGGGGTGCTGGCCGTGGCGCCCAACGGCCTGATCGCGCTCGCGAACGGTGCCGCGGCGGCGGCGCTGGGCGGACGGGTGCGCGTCGGCACGTCGGTGTTCGACGCCATCCACCGCCACGCGGTGCTCGCGGCGTCGACGGCGGCGAGGGCCGCCGGCCGGCCGATCCCGGTGTCGCTGGACCCGGTCGGTGGCGGGCCGCCGATCGAGGCGCGCGTCGGTCCGCTGCCGGACGACGACGGCATCGTGATCCTCCTGCCGGCCGCCTTCGCCGCGGCACCACGGCTCGACCTCGACGCCTCGCTCCTCGACCGGGCCCCGGGCGGGCCGGCCCCCGACGACGCGACCCTGCTCGCCGATCTGGCGGCGATCGCCCTCGACACCGAGACGACGGGCCTCGATCCGCGCCGGGACCGCGTGCTGTCGGTGGGTGCCGTCCGGATGCACGGCGTCCGCGTGTTCCGGGCCGACACGTTCGACCTCCTCGTCGACCCCGGCGTGCCGATCCCGCCGGCCTCGTCGCGCATCCACGGCCTCACCGACCAGACCGTGGCCGGCGCCCCGCCGATCGCCGCCGTGCTGGACCCGATCGCGGAGGCCTGCCGGAACCGGGTGGTCGTCGGGCACAACATCGGCTTCGACCTCGCGATCCTCGCGGCGGAGGCGGCGCGGTCCGGCCACCGCTGGTCGCCGCCCCCGACCCTCGACACCCTCGCCCTCGCCGCAGCACTGGACCCCCTCCGCGCCGACCTCGACCTCGACGCGCTGGCGCCCGCCTATGGGATCGTGCCGGTGGGGCGGCACACGGCGCTCGGCGACGCGCTTCTCACCGCCGATCTCTTCGTCCGCTTCCTCCCCCTTCTGGCCGAACGGGGCGTGACCACCCTCGGCGCGGCCCGCGCGCTCGCGGCGGCCCAGACCAAGGTCCGCCGGGCGCAGGCGGAGGCGGGGTGGTGAGCGGTGCGGGCGCGATCGACGCCGACCCCGTCCGGCGGGCGGAGGTGGCCCCGGGGAGCGTCGACGTCCTCGCCCGGATCGACAGCTTTCCCTATCGCCATCGCCTGTCCGAGGTGATGAGCCGTCCCGTCGTCGTCATGCCGCCGTCGGCGACGCTGGCGGAGGCGGCCGGGCGGATGGACCGCGACCGCATCAGCTCCGTCGTGGTCGAGGGGGCGCCCGGACGGGCGGCGGGCATCGTCACCGAGCGCGACGTGCTGCGCCTCGTCGCGCGCGAGGGGGCGGGGGCGCTCGACCGGCCGCTGGCGGCGGTGATGTCGAGCCCGGTGGAGAGCCTGCCGGCGGACGTCCTCGTCTATCGCGCGATCGCCCGGCTCGACCGGCTCGGGATCCGCCATCTGGTGGTGACGGAGGCGGACGGGCGGGTCGCCGGCATGATCACCGCCCGCGGCCTCCTGCGGCAGAGGGCCGGGCGGGCGCTGGCGCTCGGCGATCAGGTGCTCACCGCGCCGGATGCCGAGGCGCTGGGCGCCGCCCGCGCGGGCCTGCCGCAGCTGGCCCGCGGCCTCCTCGCCGAGGACGTCCCGCCGACCACGGTGTCGGGGCTGCTGTCGGAGGTGCTGCGGGACATGATCCGCCGTGCGGCCGAGCTGGCGCTCGCCGACGCCGGGCCGGCACCCGCCCCGTGGTGCCTCCTCGCCCTCGGGTCGGCCGGACGGGGGGAGACGCTGCTGGGACCGGACCAGGACCATGCGATCGTACATGCCGGCGGCCCCGGGGACACGGCGTGGTTCCTCGCGCTGGGCCGCGCCGTCGCCGACCGGCTGGACGCCGCCGGGGTGCCGCGGTGCAAGGGCGGGGTGATGGCGTCCGAACCCGCCTGGTGCCACGACGCGGCCGGGTGGGACATGGCGGTCGCGGGCTGGGTCGGGGCCGCCCGCCCGGAGGACCTGCTGTCGGTCGACATCTTCTTCGACTTCCGCCCGGTCGCCGGCGACCCCGCGCTGGCCGACGCGCTGCGCCATCGGGCGCTCGGGCGGGCGCGCGGGGCGATGGGGTTCCTGAAGAACCTCGCCGCCGAACTCGACGGCTACGCGCCGCCGCTCGGCTGGTTCGGCGGGTTCCGGCTCCAGCACGGTCGGCTCGACCTGAAGGCGACGGCCCTGTTCCCGATCGTCACGGCGGCGCGGGTGCTGGCGCTGCGCCACGGCATCGCCGAGACCGGCACGGCGGCCCGCCTCGACGCGCTCGCCGCCGCGGGGCACCTGCCCCCCGCCGACGCGCGGCGCCTGCGCGCGGCCCATCGGCTCGCCCTCGGCCTCGTGCTGAACCAGCAGCTCGTCGACACGGCGGAGGGGCGGGTGGCGTCGACGCGGGTCGACGTTCCCCGCCTCGATCCCCGTCTCGGGCGGCAGCTCCGGGCGGCGCTGCGCGGCATCGCACCGGTCGCGACGATCGTGCGCGACGCGCTGGCGCAGGGTTGAGGGACCCGTGCCCGGCGGGCTCGCAATCGCCGGCGGGCTGCGCTAGAACCGGGCGATCCGTTCCCTGTCCGAAGTGCGTGGAGCCGACGCCATGGCATCCTATCAGTACGTCTACGTGATGAAGGGCCTGAGCAAGGTCTATCCGGGCGGCAAGAAGGTGCTGGAGAACGTCTGGCTCAGCTTCTACCCGGGCGCGAAGATCGGCATCATCGGCCCCAACGGCTCGGGCAAGTCCACGCTCATGAAGATCATGGCGGGGCTGGACAAGGACTTCAACGGCGAGGCCTGGGCGGCGGAGGGGGCCAAGGTCGGCTATCTGGCGCAGGAGCCGCAGCTCGACCCGACGCTCGACGTCCACGGCAACGTGATGCTGGCGCTCGCCGAGACCAAGGCCCTGCTCGACCGGTTCAACAAGGTCTCGGAGCTGATGGGCGAGCCGGACGCCGACTTCGACGCGCTGATGGCCGAGCAGGCCGAGCTGCAGGAGAAGATCGACGCCGCCGACGCCTGGGACATCGACCGGACGGTCGAGATCGCCATGGACGCGCTGCGCTGCCCGCCGCCGGACAGCGACGTCTCCACGCTGTCGGGCGGCGAGAAGCGCCGGGTGGCGCTCTGCCGTCTGCTGCTGGAAAAGCCGGACATGCTGCTCCTCGACGAGCCCACCAACCACCTCGACGCCGAGAGCGTCGCGTGGCTGGAGCGGCACCTGCAGGAGTACGCGGGCACCGTCGTGCTGGTCACCCACGACCGCTACTTCCTGGACAACGTCACCGCCTGGATCCTGGAACTCGACCGCGGCAAGGGCATCCCCTACGAGGGGAACTACTCGGGCTGGCTCGAGCAGAAGCAGAAGCGGATGGAGCTCGAGGAGAAGACCGAGAGCGCGCGCCAGAAGGCGCTGGCGGAGGAGCTGGACTGGATCCGGGCCTCGCCCAAGGCGCGGCAGGCCAAGTCGAAGGCCCGCATCGCGGCCTACGACGACCTGCTCCAGCAGTCCAAGGACAAAGCACCCGACCAGGCCCAGATCGTCATACCGACACCGCCGCGTCTCGGCCATCTGGTCATCGAGGCCGAGCATCTGAAGAAGGGCTTCGGCGACCGGCTCCTGATCGAGAACCTGGAGTTCAAGCTGCCGCCGGGCGGCATCGTCGGCATCATCGGTCCGAACGGCGCCGGCAAGACCACGCTGTTCCGCATGATCACGGGGCAGGACAAGCCGGACGGCGGCGTGCTCAAGGTCGGCGACACGGTCGTTCTCGGCTACGTCGACCAGAGCCGCGAGGCGCTGAAGGCCAACGCCACGGTGTGGGAGGAGGTGTCGGACGGTCTCGACGTGATCGAACTCGGCAAGCGCAACATGCCGAGCCGGGCCTACGTCGCCGCCTTCGGCTTCAAGGGGGCCGACCAGCAGAAGAAGGTCGGCCAGCTTTCGGGCGGAGAGCGCAACCGCGTGCACCTCGCCAAGATGCTGAAGTCGGGCGCCAACGTCATCCTGCTCGACGAGCCGACCAACGACCTCGACGTCGACACGCTGCGCGCGCTGGAGGAGGCGCTGGTCGGGTTCCCCGGCTGCGCCGTCATCATCAGCCACGACCGCTGGTTCCTCGACCGCATCGCGACCCACATCCTCGCCTTCGAAGGCGACAGCCAGGCCGTCTGGTTCGAGGGCAACTACCAGGACTACGAGGCCGACCGGAAGCGCCGCCTGGGTTCGGACGCCGATCAGCCGCACCGCATCAAGTACAAGCCGCTGGTGCGGGCCTGAACGGAAGGGGCGGGCGCCCGCCCCTGCTCGCCGCGCCCCTCCTCACAGGCCCATCCTCACAGGCCCGATCTCACAGGCCCGATCTCACAGGCCCGATCTCACAGGCCCGATCTCACTGGCCCGATCTCACTGGCCGGGCGCCACCGCAAGACGCGATCGGCGACGCAGGTCGTCGATCAGCACGTCCACCCGGCCGCCCCCCCGCAGGATCACGCTCTCGAACTCCTCGCGCTGGGTGCGGGCCATGGAGATGTTCGCGATGGCGACGTCGATCACCCGCATCCCGACCTCTTGCGTGCGCACCCGCCATTCGACGCGCACCGCCGGGCCGCCCGGCCGTTCGATGTCGGTCGCGACGATCGCGTCGCGCGGACCGTCCGCCCGCGCGCTCACGACGGTGAACCGCTCGCCCGCATAGTTGCGGAACCGGTCGGCGTAGATCGCGACGACCCACGCCTCGAACAGGCGGACATACTCCGCCTGCTCTGCCGGACCCGCAGCGTTCCAGAACCGGCCGAGAACGAAACGCGCGACATAGGGCACGTCGAAGATGCGGTTGAACAGCGCCCGGAACCGCTCGACCGAGGCCGATCCCGACAGTTGGTCGGCTGCGATCAGCGACAGCACCTCGTTGCCCACCGCACCGATGAACGCTGCGGCATCGCCGGGCGCGGCCGTCTTCGCGGCCAGGGGAAGCGGAACGAGGAGCGCCGCGCCCGAGACCAGGACGGCGCGCCGTGTCGTCGGCGATGGCATGGGTCAGCGTCCGGGTGCCCGTTGCGTCGTCTGGTCGTCGAAGACCGGGAACTCGTCCCCGGTCCCGACGCCGTCGCGGATCTGATCGTTGCGGCGCTGGCGATAGAGGCTGCGCACCGTCGCGTAGTAGTCGATCGAATTGACCTTCAGATCGTCGATCACTTCGATCAGGCGCGAGCGCGTGTCCACGGCGCTCAGGCCGGCGCGCGCAAAGACCAGGGCGTTCAGGTCGTTGTTGCGCAGGTAAATGTTGACCGGATCGGCAACACCGTCGACGACGAGGCCAGCCGTGTCGCGCACGGTCGACGGTCCCAGAAGCGGAAGGACGACGTACGGTCCTTCGCCGACGCCCCACACGGCCAGGGTCTGGCCGAAGTCCTCGTCCCGGGGCGGCTTTCCGATCTCGGAGGCGACGTCGGCGAGGCCGGCGAACCCGATCGTCGAGTTCACGAGGAACCGCGCCGCGGTGTCCCCGGCGCCCTTGACGTCGCCCTGCAGCACGTCGTTCGCGACCGACACCGGGGCACGCAGGTTGGTGAGGACGTTCCGGACGTTGTCGCGCAGCGGATCGGGGACGACCTCGCGGTAGATGACCGCCACCGGCTTCAGGAGGAGGAGGTCGAACCCCTCGTTGATGTCGAAGATCCACCGGTTGAACGGCTCGATCGGATCGTTCGCCTCGACGCGGGCCGCGGCCACCTGCGGATCGTTCGGCATCGCCGCACACCCGGCGAGGACCCCGGCCAGGGCGGCGAGGCCGACGGCACGAGCGGCGAAGTGGCGGACAGCCACGGGAAGATCGACCACGCCAAAGCTCCTGTCAGGTCGGCACGAAGGCGGATCCGCACAGGGAGGATCCGTCCATGGACGGGATTCCACGTGTACCCCTTTTCGCGTAGCACACGCTGCGGGTTTTGACCAGTCCGCGGCCGGATCCGACACGTTCCGTTTGCCTTGCATAAAGATATCTTTATATTTGGATGCGCGTCGCCGGGCCCGCGACGCGGGAGGCGATGCGCATGGATTTCCTGTTGGGAGCGCTGAAGGCGGCGGCGGAGCCGACCCGGTTGCGGCTCCTCGCGCTGTGCGCGCACGGGGAACTCACGGTGAGCGACCTCACCCATATCCTCGGGCAGAGCCAGCCCCGCGTGTCGCGGCACCTGAAGATGATGCTCGACGCCGGCCTTCTGCACCGGTTCCGGGAGGGGACGTGGGCCCACTTCCGCATCGCGGAGACCGGGCCGAGCGCCGAACTCGCCCGGACGCTGGTGGACATGATCCCGCCGGACGATCCGGCCCTGACGCTCGACCTCGAGCGGCTGGAGCAGATCAAGCGCGTGAGGGCCGGGGCCGCCGCCGCCTATTTCCGCGAGAACGCCTCCCGCTGGGACCGCATCCGGTCGCTGCATGTCCCCGAGCGCGAGGTCGAGGACGCCCTTCTCCGGCTCCTGCCGGACCGGGGCGTCGACGATCTCCTCGACGTCGGCACGGGAACGGGCCGCATGCTCGAACTCTTCGCGCCCCGCATCGCGCGGGGGGTGGGCGTGGACCTCTCCCGCGAGATGCTGGCCGTCGCGCGCGCCCACCTGGAGCGGGCGGGCCTGCGGCATTGCCACGTCCGTCAGGCGGACATGTACCAGTTGCCGTTCCCGTCGGGGTCGTTCGATGCGGTCCTGGTCCATCAGGTCCTGCACTACGCCGAGACGCCGGGCGACGCGGTCGCCGAGGCGGCGCGCGTCCTGCGCCCGGGCGGACGCCTCCTGGTCATCGACTTCGAGCGCCACGACCTCGAGACGCTGCGGGCCGATCATGCGCACAGGCGACTCGGCTTCGACGAGGCCGAGGTCGCCGGCTGGCTGCGCGCCGCCGGCCTCCGGCCCGGCCCGGCCGTGCGCCTTCCCGGCTCGCCGCTCACCGTTCTCGTCTGGCCGGCCGACCGCCTCGGCGGCACCGCCGACCGCCGCCCCCTCGCCCTCGCCATCGGAGACACCCCATGACGGCCCGCGTCCCCTCGGTCAGCTTCGAATTCTTCCCGCCGAAGTCCGACAGGACGCAGGCGTCCCTGTGGGAGACGATCCGGCGCCTCGCGCCCCTCGGGCCCGCCTTCGTGTCGGTGACCTACGGGGCCGGCGGGTCGACGCGCGAGCGCACCCACGCGACCGTCACCAACATCCAGGCCGAGACGGGCATCCCGGCCGCCGCCCACCTCACCTGCGTGGCGGCGACGCGCGAGGAGATCGACGAGATCGCCCGCGCCTACTGGGCCGCCGGCATCCGGCACATCGTGGCGCTCCGCGGCGACCCGCCGCCCAACGCCGATGGCACGGGCGGCCTCGGCGGCACCGGCTACGTCCCGCATCCGGGCGGCTACGCCTATGCGGTCGACCTCGTCGCCGGGCTTCGGCGCATCGCGGACTTCGAGATTTCGGTCGCGGCCTTCCCCGAGACCCATCCCGAAGCCGCCTCGGCCGACGTCGACCTCGACAACCTCAAGCGCAAGTGCGACGCCGGGGCGAGCCGGGCCATCACCCAGTTCTTCTTCGACGACGACGCCTTCCTGCGCTTCCGCGACCGCGCGGCGGGGGCCGGCGTCGGCATTCCGATCGTGCCGGGCATCCTGCCGATCACGAACTTCGCCAGGGCGGCCGAGTTCGGGGCGAAGTGCAACTGCGCCATGCCCCCCTGGTTCGCGGAGCTGTTCGACGGCCTCGACGACGACCCGGAGACGCGGCAGATGGTGGCGGCCAAGGTGGCGGTCGACCAGTGCCGGCGCCTCGTCGCGGAAGGCGTGGACCACGTCCACTTCTACACCCTCAACCGGGCGGAACTCACGGTCGCGATCTGCCGGATGCTGGGCATCCGCCCCAAGGTGGCGGCCGCGGCCGCCTGATCAGTGGGCGGCGCAGGCTTCGTTGAGCCGTGCGACGAGCGTGTCGACGTCGGCGGCCGCTTCGGCCAAGAGGTCGCCCGGCGTGAGCGGCGCTTCCCCGGGAAGGGCGGCGAGTTTCAGTCGGTAGGTGGCCAGCCGGTCCCCAGCCTCCGCGACGGCGTCGCGCCATACGGTCGACCATTCCTCGCGTAGCCGTCGGACGATCGTGGCTGTCGCACGACGGGCCGCGTTGCGCCGGAATGCCCGGGCCTCGGCCCGCCAATGCTGCACGGCCGACGATCCCGGGGCGCTCGCCATGAAGATCAGATGGACGAGGAGGATCCGCAGGTTGCTCTCGACCTGGAAGTAGCGTTCAGAGCCCATGTCCTCGACCTCCTCGGCGAGACGATCGAGGTCGAGGGGGAGGTTCGGCCGCACCGACGCGAGCGCCCTCAGGGCGTCGGCCTGCTGGCGGGTCCAGGCGTAGAAGTCCGTCTCGTACAGGTCCGTCGGGCCGTCCATGCCGGACAACCTACGGCATCGGCGGGCGGCGGTGAAGCGGGGTCGCGCCCGCCGTCAGGCCGCCGCCTCGCTCGCCCGTTCGGCCGTGTCGGGATCGTAGTTGAGGTTGGGGGCCAGCCAGCGCTCCGCCTCCGCCAGCGCCATGCCCTTGCGCCGGGCGTAGTCGGCGACCTGGTCGCGCTCGATCTTCCCCACCCCGAAATAGGCCGCCTGCGGGTGGGCGAGGTACCAGCCGGAGACCGAGGAGGCCGGCGTCATGGCGAGGCTCTCGGTCAGGCTGACACCGACCGTCCGCTCCGCGTCGAGCAGGCGGAAGAGCGTCCACTTCTCGGTGTGGTCCGGACAGGCCGGATATCCCGGGGCGGGGCGGATGCCGCGGTAGCGCTCGGCGATCAGGTCCTCGTTCGGAAGATCCTCGTCCGCCGCGTAGCCCCACAGCTCCTTGCGCACGCGCTCGTGCATCCGCTCGGCGAAGGCCTCGGCGAGGCGATCGCCCAGCGCCTTCACCAGGATCGAGGAATAGTCGTCGTGCGCCGCCTCGAATCCAGCCGCCTTCGTCTCGATGCCGGGGCCGGCCGTGACGCAGAAGCCGCCGATCCAGTCGGCCACGCCCGTGTCCCTGGGCGCCACGAAGTCGGCGAGCGCGAAGTTCGGCCGCTCCCGCCCCTCGTCGCGCCACATCTGCTGGCGCAGGGTGTGGACGCGCGCGAGCACCTTCGTCCGGCCCTCGTCGGCGTAGAGTTCCACATCGTCGTCCACGCCGTTCGCGGGCCAGACTCCCACGACGGCGCGGGGCGTCGTCCACTTCTCGCCGATCAGGCGCCGGAGCATGATCTGCGCGTCGCGGAAGAGGCCGCGGGCCGTCTCGCCCACGATCGCGTCGTCGAGGATGTCCGGGAAGCGCCCGGCCAGTTCCCAGGTCTGGAAGAACGGCTTCCAGTCGATGCGCGCGACGAGTTCCGCGAGGTCGTAGTCCTCGAAGACCGTGATCCCCGGCTTCAGCGGCCGTTCGGGCACGTGCGCGGACCAGTCGGGCTTCGCCCGGTTGGCGCGCGCGGCCTGGAGCGGCAGGCGCCGCTTGGTCAGCTGGCTCGCCGCGTGCGCCTCGCGCATGCGCTGGTATTCGGCGCGCACGGTCGCGGCGTAGGCGTCCTTGTGCTCGGGTGCCAGCAGCGACTGGGCGACCGCCACCGCCCGGCTCGCGTCCGGCACATAGACGACGGGGCCGTGGTAGTTGGGGGCGATCTTCACCGCGGTGTGGACCTTGGACGTGGTGGCGCCGCCGATCAGCAGCGGAATCTCGAACCCCTCCCGCTCCATCTCCTTCGCCACATGGCACATCTCGTCGAGCGACGGCGTGATGAGGCCCGAGAGGCCGATGGCGTCCACCCTCTCCCGTCGCGCGACCTCGAGGATCTTCGCGCAGGACACCATGACGCCGAGGTCGATCACCTCGAAGTTGTTGCACTGCAGAACGACGCCCACGATGTTCTTGCCGATGTCGTGGACGTCACCCTTGACGGTCGCCATCAGGATCCGGCCGGCGTTCTTCTGCTCCGACGTGTTTCCGGTCCGCGCCTTCTCCGCCTCGATGTGCGGCAGGAGCCAGGCGACCGCCTTCTTCATCACGCGGGCGGACTTCACCACCTGCGGCAGGAACATCTTTCCCGCGCCGAACAGGTCGCCGACGACGTTCATCCCGTCCATCAGCGGGCCTTCGATGACCTGGAGCGGCCGGTCGAAGCCGAGGCGCGCGGCCTCCGTGTCCTCGTCGATGAAGGCGTCGATCCCGTGGACGAGGGCGTGGGTGAGGCGCGCGGCCACGTCCTTCTGCCGCCACGCGAGGTCGTCGCCCTTGGCCCCACCGGCCGTCCCGCCATGCCTGTACCGGTCCGCGATCTCGATCAGCCGTTCGGTCGCATCCGGGCGCCGGTTGAGGATCACGTCCTCCACCCGCTCGCGCAGTTCGGCCGGGATCTCGTCGTAGACCGGGATGTCGCCCGCGTTGACGATGCCCATGTCCATCCCGGCGCGGATGCCGTGATAGAGGAAGACGGCGTGCATCGCCGCCCGCACGGGGTTGTTGCCGCGGAACGAGAACGAGACGTTGGAGACGCCGCCCGAGACATGGGCGTGGGGAAGTTCGCCCCGGATGCGCTTCGTCGCCTCGAAGAAGTCGACGGCGTAGTTGTCGTGCTCCGCGATGCCGGTGGCGACGGCGAAGATGTTCGGGTCGAAGATGATGTCCTCGGGCGGGAATCCGACCCTTTGGACAAGGATGTCGTAGGAGCGCTTGCAGATCTCGAACTTGCGGGCGGCGGTGTCGGCCTGCCCCTGCTCGTCGAACGCCATCACCACGACCGCGGCGCCGTAGCGGCGGACCTTGCGCGCCTGATCGACGAACGGCGCCTCGCCCTCCTTCAGGCTGATGGAGTTGACGATGGACTTGCCCTGGACGTTCTTCAGCCCGGCCTCGATCACGCTCCACTTGGAGCTGTCGATCATGATGGGCACGCGGGCGATGTCGGGCTCGGCCGCGATGAGGCGCAGGAAGC
>JBIJED010000500.1:0-3141 GCA_044343785.1 Azospirillales bacterium
GACCTATTCCACGCTCTTCGCCGCCCACCGGCAGAACGTGGAGGGTTTCACGGTGATGCCCACCCGCTCCACCCGCTCGCTGCGCTCGGCCAGCCTGCGGTGAGGGTGGGCAGGCCCTCACCCGTCGACCGCTGTTCGCGGTCGATCTCTCCCGCGCCGCGGGAGAGGGAGGGACCCGCCGCCGTGAGGCGGTGGGAGGGTGAGGGCTTCCACACACGCCGTCTCCCATGCTCCGCCTGATCCTCGACCGCGCCGTCGACCTCCTGGTCGTGCTGTTCGGCGTCTCGGTCGTCGCCTTCCTGATGATCCGGCTGATCCCCGGCGACGCCGTGCAGATCATGCTGGGCGCCAACGCCGCCGTGACCGAGGAGGCCATGGCGGCGCTGCGGGCCCGGCTCGGCCTCGACCAGCCGATGATCGTCCAGTACCTGTCGTGGATCGGCGGCGTGCTCCGCGGCGACCTCGGCACCTCGATCTGGACCGGCAAGCCGGTGCTGGAGGAGATCCTGGACCGGATCGGCGTGACGGCGGAACTCCTCGTCCTGTCGCTGGGATTCGCGGTGATCCTCGCCGTGCCGGCGGGGTCGCTGATGGCCTATGTCCGCGGCGGGGCGGCCGACCAGATCGTGCGCGTGATCACCATCGCGGGCGTGACCATGCCGGGCTTCTGGCTCGGCACCCTTCTCATCTACGGCTTCTACGCCTGGGCGCCGACGTGGCCCGCGGTCGGCTGGGTCCCCATCGGCCAGGACCCGGTCGGACATTTCCAGCGCATGCTGCTTCCCACGCTGGCGCTGGGCCTGCCGATCCTCGCCTCGCTGTCGCGCATCGTGCGCTCGGCCATGCTGGACGCGCTGGGGCAGGACTATGTCCGCACCGCCCGGGCCAAGGGCGTGCCGGAGCGCACCGTGGTGCTGCGCCACGCGCTGCGCAACGCCCTCATCCCCTTCGTCACGGCGGTCGGCATCACGGCCGGCTATCTCTTCGGCGGCACGATCGTTGTGGAACAGGTCTTCGCCCTGCCCGGCCTCGGCCGCCTCGTCATCGGCGCCATCGCCGAGCGGAACTATCCGCTGATCCAGGCGACCATCCTGCTGGTGACGACCGGCTTCGTGGTCATCAACTTCGTGGTCGACCTGCTCTACCTCGTGATCGACCCGCGCACCCGGGGCGGGGGCTGACCGGCATGCGCCTGCCCCGTTCGCCGCTCCTGTGGATCGGCCTCGTCCTCGTGCTGGTGCAGGTCGGCGTCGCGGTCGCCGCCCCCTGGATCGCGCCCTACGACCCGCTGCAGCAGTCGATCCTGGCGCGGATGCGCCCGCCCGGCGCCCCCCACTGGTTCGGCACCGACAACTTCGGGCGCGACGTGCTCTCCCGCGTGCTCCACGGCTACCGGTCGAGCCTCGCGGTCAGCGCCGCCTCCGTGCTGGGCGCGCTGCTGGTCGGCGGCAGCCTCGGCGTGATCGCCGCCTACTACCGCGGCTGGACCGACCGCATCGTCATGCGGGTGATGGACGTGCTGTTCGCCTTCCCCATCATCTTGCTGGCGATCGGCATCATCGCCGTTCTGGGCCCGCGGACGGGCACGACGGCGGTCGCCATCGGCATCGTCTACGTCCCCATCTTCGCCCGCCTGCTCCGTGGCCCGGCGCTGGTGCTGGCCGAGAGCGAGTTCGTGCAGGCGGCCAAGGTGCTGGGCGTATCGGACGTGGGCATCATGCTGGGCCACATCGTGCCCAACCTCGCCAGCGTGATCCTCGTGCAGGCGTCGCTGTCGCTCTCGACCGCGATCCTGGTGGAGGCGAGCCTCAGCTTCCTCGGCATCGGCACGCAGCCGCCCACGCCCTCGCTGGGCCTGATGCTGGCCGAGAGCCGGGCCTTCCTCCTCATCTCGCCCTGGCCCAGCGTCTTCTCGGGTGCGGCGATCCTGCTGGCCGCCTTCGGCTTCAACGTGCTGGGCGACGCGCTGCGCGACACCCTCGACCCGCGCCTCAGGGGTCGGGAGTAGGCCCCACCGCCAGCACCGCGTTCAGGCCCCCGAAGGCGAAGGCGTTGGAGATCGCGGCCCTGAGCGCGCGGCGCCGCGGGACGTTCGGCGTGACGTCGAGGTCGCAGTCCGGGTCGGGGCCCAGGTGGTTCACCGTCGGCGGGACGATCCCGTCGCGCAGTGCGCCCAGCACGGCGATCAGCTCGATCGCCCCGGTCGCGCCCATCGCGTGGCCGTGCATCGCCTTGGTGGCCGAGACCGAGAGCCGGTCGGCGTGACGGCCGAAGGCCGCGCGGATCACCTTCGTCTCGGTCGCGTCGTTCAGCACGGTGCCGCTGCCGTGGGCGTTGACGTGGTCGACGTCCTCCGGCGCCAGCCCGGCGTCCGCCAGCGCCGCGCGGACGGCGGCCAGCGGTCCCTCGACGGACGGCGCCAGCAGGTCGCCCGCGTCCGCCGTCATGCCGAACCCCAGGATCTCGCCCAGCACGCGCGCGCCCCGGGCCCGGGCATGGTCGTGGTCCTCGAGCACCGCGACGGCGGCGCCCTCGGCCAGCACGAGGCCCGCCCGCCCGCGGGAGAAGGGGCGGCAGGTGTCCGGCGCCAGCACGCGCAGCGCCTCCCACCCCTTGATCCCGCCGAAGCAGAGCGGCGCCTCGGTCCCGCCCGCGAGGATCACGTCCGCGGCCCCGCCGCGGATCAGCTGCATCGCGGTCCCGATCGCATGGTTGGCCGACGCGCAGGCGCTGGACACGGCGAACACCGGTCCCTTCACCCCCGTCTCCATCGCGATCACCGCCGCGGGCGCGGACACCATCACCCGGGGGATCGTGGCGGCGTGGACCCGGCCCGCGTTCTCGACGAACAGGCGCCGGTAGCCCTCCTCCGTCGCGACCGCCCCGCCCGTCCCGGCCCCGATGACGACGCCCGCCCGGGCACCGAGGGCGCCCCGGAGGCCGGCCGCCTCCACGGCCTCCATCGCGGAGACGACCGCGAGGCGGGTGAAGCGATCCATGACGGCGAGCCGGCGCGGATCGATCCGCGCCTCCGGGGCGAAGTCCGGGATCTCGGCCGCGACCGCGCATTTCAGCCCGTCGGTCGGGATGGTGCGGATCGGGCCGATCGCCGACCGCCCCTCGCGCATCGCGGCCCAGGTC
>JBIJED010000501.1:0-3130 GCA_044343785.1 Azospirillales bacterium
GCTCCTCGCCTACGTGGTCCGGCGGCTGTTCTGGTCCATCCCCTTCTTCTTCGCCGTCTCCCTCGTGGCCTTCGCGCTGATCGAGGCCCCGCCCGGCGACTACATGACCACCTTCGCGGCGACGCTGGCCCAGTCCGGCGACATCGTCGACCAGGAGCGGCTCGACGCGCTGCGCGAGCGCTACGGCCTCGACCAGCCCTTCGTCGTCCAATACTGGAAATGGATCACCGGCGTCGTCCGCGGCGACTTCGGCATCTCCTTCGAATGGCAGCAGCCGGTCTCCGACCTGATCTGGGAGCGGATGGCGCTCTCGGTCATCCTCGCCGCCGCCACGCTCCTGTTCACCTGGGCGATCGCCTTCCCGATCGGCATCTATTCCGCGGTGCGGAAGTACTCGATCGGCGACTACCTCTTCTCGGCACTCGGCTTCATCGGCCTCTCGCTCCCGAACTTCCTGCTCGGCCTCGTGCTGATGTACATCGCCGTGGTCCATTTCGGCTCCGACGTCAGCGGCCTGTTCTCGCCCGAATATCAGCAGGCCCCCTGGTCCTGGGGCAAGGTCGTCGACCTCGGCCAGCACCTCCTGATCCCGGTCGTCATCCTCGGCACGTCCGCGACCGCCAGCCTGATCCGCATCATGCGGGCGAACCTCTTGGACGAGCTCTACAAGCCCTACGTCACCACCGCCCGGGCCAAGGGCCTTTCGGAGTGGCGGCTCCTCGTGAAGTACCCGGTGCGCCTCGCGCTCAACCCCTTCGTGTCGACGATCGGCTGGGCCTTCCCGCAGCTCGTCTCGGGCTCGGTCATCATCTCCTACGTGCTCTCGCTGCCGACCGCCGGGCCGCTGCTGCTGCAGGCGCTGCTCGCGCAGGACATGTTCCTGGCGGGCGCCTTCATCCTGCTCCTGTGCGCGCTGTCGATCATCGGCATGCTGGTCAGCGACATCCTGCTGGCCGTGATCGATCCCCGCATCCGCTATCGGTGAGGCCGTTCCCATGACCGCCACCGTCCTCGATCCGCGCGCGCATCCCACGGCCGACCAGGCGTCCCAGTGGCGCCTGATGTGGTGGGCCTTCCGCCGGCACAAGCTGGCGATGACGGGCCTCGTCATCGTGGCGCTGCTCTATCTCGTGGCGCTGTTCGCCGAGTTCTTCGCCCCCTACGACCCGGACGCGGCGGTGGCCCGCCACGTCTACCACCCGCCCCAGGCGGTGCATGTCTTCGACACGGCCGCCGACGGCTCCTGGACCTTCCGCCCCCACGTGCAGGGCATGCGCCTCTCGCGCGACCGCTTCACGCTCCAGACCACCTACGCCCCCGACCCGGGGCAGAAGATCGACGTCGGCTTCTTCGTCAAGGGCACGCCCTACAGGCTGTGGGGCGTGATCGAGATGGAGCGGCGCTTCTTCGGCACGGTCGACCCCACCCAGCGCGCCTATCTGATCGGCGCCGACCGGCTGGGGCGCGACATGTTGAGCCGGGTGGTCGCGGGCACCCGCATCTCCATGTCAATCGGCCTCGTCGGCGTCGGGATGAGCCTCGTGCTCGGCATCATCCTCGGCGGGCTGTCGGGCTACTACGGCGGCTGGATCGACGCGGCGGTGCAGCGCATCGTCGAGTTCAAGCTGGCGATGCCCACCATCCCCATCTGGCTCGGCCTGTCGGCCGCGCTCCCGATGGACTGGCCGCCCATGGCGCGCTACTTCGCGATCACCGTCATCCTCTCGCTGATCGGCTGGACCGAACTGGCCCGCGTGGTGCGCGGCCGGTTCCTGTCGCTGCGCACCGAGGATTTCGTGACCGCCGCGCGGCTCGACGGCTGTTCGGAGCGGCGGACGATCTTCCGCCACATGCTCCCCTCCATGGTCAGCCACATCATCGCGTCGGTCTCGCTCGCCATCCCGGGCATGATCCTGGCCGAGACGTCGCTGTCGTTCCTCGGCCTCGGGCTCCTGCCGCCCACGATCAGCTGGGGCGTGCTGCTGAAGGAGGCGCAGAACGTGCGCTCGATCGCGCAGGCGCCCTGGCTCTTCGCGCCGGGGGCCGCGGTGTGCCTCGCGGTGCTGGCGCTCAACTTCCTCGGCGACGGGCTGCGCGACGCGTCCGATCCCTATGCGCAGGAGGGCCGGTGATGCTCGATCTCGCCCGCCGCCCCGCCGAGGCGCCGCCGACCGGTGCGGCGCTCGCCCCGGTGCTCGAGGTGAAGAACCTCGTCACCGCCTTCGCCACCCGCCGCGGCCCCTTCAAGGCGGTCGACGACGTGTCCTTCACGCTGGCGCCGGGCAGGACGCTCTGCCTCGTCGGCGAGAGCGGGTCGGGCAAGTCGGTCACCGCGCGCTCGATCCTCCAGATCGTCGATCCGCCGGGGGCGATCGAGAGCGGCTCGATCCTCCTTCACCGCCACCGCACCGCCAAGGGCGACCGCGCCGGGCCGGCGGAGACGGTGGACATGGCGGCGCTGCTCACGCGCTCCCGCGCGATCCGCGCGATCCGCGGGCGCGACATCGCCATGATCTTCCAGGAGCCGATGTCGTCGCTCTCCCCGGTCCACACGATCGGCAACCAGATCGTCGAGGCGATCCGGCTGCACGACCACGTGGGGAAGAAGGAGGCGAAGGAGCGCGCGGTCGAGCTTCTGCGGAAGGTGGAGATCCCGCGGCCCGAGAAGGCGATCGAGCGCTATCCCTTCGAATATTCGGGCGGCATGCGCCAGCGCGCGATGATCGCCATGGCGCTGGCCTGCACCCCGTCCGTCCTGATCGCCGACGAGCCGACGACCGCACTCGACGTGACGACCCAGGCGGAGATCCTGGCGCTGATCAGGAAGCTCCAGACCGACGTCGGCATGGCGGTCCTCTTCATCACCCACGACATGGGCGTGGTGGCGGAGATCGCGGACGAGGTCGCGGTCATGCGCTTCGGCAAGCTGGTGGAGCAGGGCGACACGCTCACCATCTTCGAACGCCCCCAGCACGACTACACCAAGATGCTGCTGGGTGCCGTGAAGGCGCTCGACCGCCCGTCGCCGCGGCGCCTGCAACGACGGGAGACCAACCCGCCCGGCGCCCCGGTGCTGGAGGTGCGGGACCTGAAGAAGGTGTTCGGCTCCTCGTCCGGCTTCCTCGGCCGC
>JBIJED010000152.1:0-6807 GCA_044343785.1 Azospirillales bacterium
AGACGACGTCGGACCCGGCGCCCGACTCCGACATGGCGAGGGCGCCCACGTGCTCGCCCGTGATCAGCCTCGGCAGGTAGCGGCGCTTCTGGTCCTCGGTCCCGTTCAGCTTGATCTGGTTGACGCAGAGGTTCGAATGGGCGCCGTAGCTGAGGCCGATGGAGCCGGACGCGCGGGAGATCTCCTCCATCGCGACCATGTGCTCCAGATAGCCCATGCCGGCCCCGCCGTACGCCTCGTCCACCGTCACCCCGAGGACGCCGAGGCGGCCGAGCTTGGGCCACAGGTCCTGCGGGAACCAGTCGTCGCGGTCGATGCGGTCGGCGAGCGGGGCGATCTCCGCCGCGCAGAAGCCGCGCACGCTGTCGCGCATCATGTCGGCGGTCTCGCCGAGGTCGAAGTTCAGGCCGGGGAAGGCGTTCGCGAGCATGGTCGTCCTACGTCCGGAACCGTTGCATCCACGAGCATAAGGGCACGGCGACGCTGTGCGAAGGGCGCGGACGCCGATCCGCAGGGTTGGGTCCGCACCTGCCGATGGCACGCCGCCGCGACGAGAGGACCCGTTTCCATGCGGGTGCGCCGTGTCATTCTCCATTCGGGAACGGATCGAAGGATCGACGACATGGGAACGGTGATCAGTCTGGCAGCCTCGCGGCCGGCCACCGTCGAGGAGGCGCCGGAGGCGGCATCCCCCCGGCACCGCGCGATGGCGACGGACGTCGTTTCCTCGGGGGAGAGCCTCGGCGAGACGATCGTGCGGATGCGCTCTTCGCTCCAGGCCGCCGCCGAGGCGCTGCGGAGCGTCGCGACCGAGGCGCGGGCCTCCGCGGACGCCTATCGCCTGCAGGCGGCCGAGATCCGGCGCCAGGTCGACGGCGTGAAGGCCGCCGTCGGGGACCTGAAGGACGGGACCGCGGCCTTGTCCGAGACCCTCGCCGAAAGGCGATGAAGGCCTGAGCCACGAGCGGTGCAGGGGTCGGCGACCGGCCGGGGCATGCCGATGACCGTCGCGCTGCGCCGCGCCCGGCGCGTCAGAACAGCCAGGTCCTCGGGCTGGGCGAGGCCGACGACCTCGGGCGCGGCTATGGAACGGCGATGATGCGCGCGGCGCTGGACCGCTCATTCGCCGACCCGACGGTCCGCGCCGTGCTCGTCGATCCGCTGGCCGGTAACGAACGCGCCCATCGGTTCTGTCGGCGCTGCGGGTTCCGTCCCCTGGAGCGGCGCACCTTCGGCGACGACGACTGCCTCGTCCACCGGATCGGCCGGCCCTGATCGGAAAACCGGATGGAGCCGCGCCTCGCGGCGCGGCTCTCCCGATGACGGAGGCGTCGAACCCGGCGTCCGACGCGATCTGGCGCAGCGGCGCCCGGAACGCGCGACGCACGACGCCGACCCGCCGGTCGTCGTTGCCGGGCTTCAGGGCGTCCAGCGCCTTGACAGCACGCACCAGCGCGACGCCGGCACCGGGCAGGAGCCCTCCCCGACAGCCGCGCGCGTCGCGTGCGTCGCATCGTCGACGCGGTCTTTCTTCTCCTTCACTTCGACCTCGGTCGCCCCGCTGACGCGGTCGTGCAGCGGACGCAAACGCATGCGGACACGCCTCTTTTCCAAAGCGGATGTCGGTCTCGAAACGCTGGCACTCCCTGTGGGCGAGTGCCGACGCGCGGCGATTCGGGCGGCGTCGTCCGCGCCGTCGAAAGGGGCTGGAACGACCCGCCACGCATTAATCGGCGATTAACTGCCGGTGGCGATAGTTCGTCATCTTACAATCTAATTGTCTTGGAAATCGGAGGGTCTTCATGGCTGCCGTTCGTCCCGGGACCGGTCTCCGGTCGCTGTTCGACCGCGTGTCCGACCGCGTCGGCCTCACCGCCCGGCTGATCGCCGCGGCGATCGTCGGCGCCGTGCTGCCGTTGGGCGCCGCGCTTTGGCTGATGGTCGGAATCGTCGAGGAGAACGAGATGCGGCGGGGCCAGGAGGCGCTGAACGCGAACCTCGCGCTGCTCGAGGAGGCGCTGCGGACCGGCGAGGGGCAGTGGCGCGTCGACGGCGAACGCCTGTTGCTGGGCGACACGGCCCTCAACGACAACTTCACGGCCGTCGACACCGTGCGGTCGCGCCTCGGCGGCGTGGCGACGGTCTTCCTCGGCGACCGCCGCATCGCGACGAACGTACAGCGGCCCGACGGCGGCCGCGCGGTGGGCACCACCCTCGCCCGGAACGCCGCCTACGAGGCGGTGCTGGTCCGCGGCGAGACCTATCGCGGTCCCGCGAACATCCTCGGCGCCGATCACCTGACGGTCTACGAGCCCATCAAGGACGCGCAGGGCCGCACCGTCGGCATCCTCTTCGTCGGGGTGCGCGCGGCGGAGTTCCAGGCCCTGGCCGGCCAGATCGTCTGGCGGGCGACGACCGGTGCCGCGGTCGCGCTCGCGGTGACGATCCTCCTCCTGCTGGCCGCCATCCGCTTCAGCCTCCGGCCGCTG
The DNA here is from genome assembly GCA_044343785.1 of Azospirillales bacterium. GTDB lineage: Bacteria > Pseudomonadota > Alphaproteobacteria > Azospirillales > Azospirillaceae > CANGXM01. The sequence goes on from JBIJED010000152.1 coordinate 2,490, forward strand.
AAGCGGCTCGAGACCGCGATGGACGCGATCGCCGACGGCGACGCCCGCCAGCCGGTCCCGGGCCTCGGCCGCAAGGACGAGATCGGACGGATGGCCACCGCGCTCGACCGTCTGCGCGGCGCGGCGGGCGAGGCGTTCCGGCTCCGGCGGATGATCGACGACATGCCGACGCCGGTGATGCTGGCCGACCCGACCGACGCCTTCCGCATCAGCTACGTCAACGAGGCGACGGTGCAGGCGCTGGGCCCGGTCGCCCACACGCTGCCGGTGCCGCCGGCCCAGCTCGCCGGTCGCACGGTCGACGCCGTCCATCCGGGCCTGCCGGCGATGATGGCCGACCCGTCGCGCCTCCCCCTCCGCACCCGCCTCGACGTCGGCGGCGAGGTGATCGACCTCAGGATCGCCGCGATCAACGACGGCAGGGGCACCTATCTCGGCCCGATGCTGACCTGGACCTCCGCGACCCGGCAGGAGCGGCTGGCCGCCGACTTCGAGGCGAGCGTCGGGACGATGGCCGAGCGGCTGGTCGCCGCGGCCGAGGCGTTCATCGGCTCGGCGCGGGGCCTGAGCACGGCGGTCGGCGAGGCCCAGGCGCGCAGCGGTGCCGTCGCCGCGGCGGCGGAACAGGCGACCGCCAGCGTCCAGACAGCCGCCGCAGCAGCCGAGCAGCTCGCTGTGGCCAGCGGCGAGATCGGCCGGCAGGTCGGCGAGAGCGCCAGCATCTCGGCCGAGGCGATGCGACAGGCCCAGGCGACCGACGCCGAGGTCCGGACGCTGGCCGAATCGGCCCGACGCATCGGCGACGTCGTCGCACTGATCGCCTCCATCGCCTCGCAGACGAACCTCCTCGCCCTCAACGCCACGATCGAGGCGGCGCGGGCCGGCGAGGCCGGCAAGGGCTTCGCCGTGGTCGCCGGGGAGGTGAAGAGCCTCGCCAGCCAGACGGCGAAGGCGACCGAGGACATCGCGGCCCAGATCGCCGGGATCCAATCGGCGACCGGAACCGCGGTGGCCTCGATCGGCGGCATCGGGACGACCATCGAGCGCATGAACGCGATCGCGGCATCTGTCTCCGCCGCGGTCGAGGAACAGCAGGCGGCGACGGCGGAGATCGCCCGCGGGGTGCAGGAGGCGGCCTCGGGGACGTCGGAGGTGTCCGCGAGCATCGCCGACGTCAACCGCACGAGCCTGGAGACCGGGTCGGCGACGGAGCGGATGCTCTCGTCGGCGGAAGCGCTCTCCGACGAGGGCGAACGGCTGAAGGGTGAGGTCCGGCGCTTCCTCGCCTCCGTTCGCGCGGCCTGACCGCGCAGGACATGTCCGATCGCGTGGGATGAGGCATCCGTTCGATGCGGGCGCCGCCTCCCCGATCGGCCGACGGGGCGGAACGTCACCGCCGGATGGCATCTTCTTCAAAAGGCTCGGATGGTCAACTATCGTCCCGACGGGAACGCTCTCGGGACGATGGCAACGAGAAGACGATGAACATCCAGATCCTCGATCCGTCGCAGCCCGCCGTCCTCGACCCGCCCGCCATCGGCTGGCTCTTCGCCCGTTGGCGGGCCGACCGGGGGCCGACCGGGCTGCCGCGGGCCGGCTGGGTGCCGATCGACGGCCCGCCGCGCCTCTCCGAAATGATGGCCCGGATCGCCTTCGATCCGGCGGCGCGCCGCTTCCGATATCTCTCGGTCGGGGGCGACCTCGTCGCCCACAGGGTGTCTTTGCGGGTCGTCGATCCGACCGGCCTGCACATGGACGAGATCGACTTCCACTCCGATCCGACCGACATGATGTCGGTCTTCACGCTCGCCGCCTATTCCGGAAAGCCCATCTGCGCCGAGGCGACCTATTCCGCCCGCTACGGACGGCAGGGAAGCTATCGGTGGCTGCTGCTGCCCCTCGGCGAGGGGACGGTCTCGGAGGTGATGACGGCGATCATCTATTCCGACGCGTCACCGGAGGCCGAGGGATGACCGACGATCCCGCCCCTCAGGCCGCGCCCGACGGCGGGACGGCCCCGCCCGCGCTGGCGCCCCTCGGCCCCGTGCCTTCGGCGTTCGCGTTCGAACACAAGATCTTCAAGATCGAGGGCGCCTGGTTCGCCAAGACGCCGGACCGGGCCGAGGTCGCGATGTTCCTGCCGATGTCCGGCTTCGTGGCCTGCCTGCCGCTGAAGGCCGTCCGCAAGGGTTTCGACATCGTTCCCGGCAGCGAGGACGACCGGATGCTCGGCTTCGTCAGCCGGGCCACGGACCATCTCGGCCGCATCGTGCCCGGCGATCCGATCCCGACCGAGGTGATCTCAGGCGAGGCGTCGTGGACGATCTCCGACATCGACCGCCTGAAGGGCCGGAGCCTCCTGCTCGACATCCTGCACGTCGAACTCGCCCAGCCGGCACCCGGCGCGCGCAGCGACGAAGCGATCCGGGACGCCCTGCAGGGCGTCGCGCAACTCGTGGTCGAGAAGCTCGGCGACGGCATCCACGCCGGCGACGCGATCCGCCGGTTCGAGATGATCGCGGCCGAGTACGCCTACATCGAAGCACTCCGCCACCGCTTCCACCTGATCGAGGACATCCGGGCCGCCGTGACCGACCCCAAGCAGCAGAAGCGCGTACCACGGATGCGCGACTGCGCCGACCGCATCGTCATGCTGCTGAAGGAACCGACGCGGATCATCGTCGACAGCCTCGGCTTCCTGAAGAGCCGGCTGCGGCCGATGAGCGGCGCGCTCAAGGACCCGGTGCCGGCGGTCGACGCGATCCGACGCACCCGGGACGAGCTGCACGCGATGCTGACCGACTGGGAGCCGATGTTCACGCTTTGGGCGTCGGGTCCCGAGGAGGGGCACCTCGGCAACAAGCAGGCCGACGGCACCTATCGGTTCCTCGCCGAACGCTATCTCGGGCGCCGCGTCTGGCGGCGGGCGGGCGGGCACGGTCCCTGACGCCGCGCCGGACATGGCCCGTCGGCTCCGTCAGCTCTCGCGCCGCCGGATCACGCGGCCCGGCCGCGCGCCCGTCGGCGCGCCGTCCGTCCACACCGCCCGGCCGTTGCAGACGACCAGCCGGATGCCGTCGGCGGGCGTCGTCGGGTCGTCGAACGTCGCCCGGTCGATGATGGTCGCCGGATCGAAAAGCACGAGGTCGGCGTAGCGGCCGGGCGCCAGGGTGCCCCGGTCGCGCAGGCCGAACCGTGCCGCCGTCAGCCCCGTCATCCGGTGGACGGCGTCGGTCAGCGGGAACAGCCCCTCGTCCCGGGCGTAGCGGCCAAGCACGCGCGGGAACGTTCCCCAGAGGCGCGGATGCGGATGCACGTCGTGCGGGAGGCCGTCGGAGCCGATCATCGTGTCCGGATGGGCGAGGATGCGGCGGACGTCGTCCTCGTCCATCGAGAAGTAGATGGCGCCCGCCGGCTGGAGGGCGTCGATCGCGGCGTCGACCGTCAGCCCGAGGCGGGCGGCGGCTTCCGTCAGATCGAGGCCGGCGAGGTCCGGACGCGACTTCGACCAGGCGATCCGGACGGTGCGCGAGAGGGGCACCATCTCGCGCCTCAGCATCGTGGAGGAGGCGGCGTAGGGATAGGCGTCGAGCCCGACCATCTGGGTGCCCGCCGCCCGCCGCAGTACGGCCAGCGTCTCGGTGCTGCGGCCGGCGTTGCGCGCGCCCACGACCTTGTGGTGGGAGACGACGACCGGCGCCCCGGTCTCGCGCCCGATGCGGAACGTCTCCTCCAGCGAGGCGAGGACGCCGTCGGCCTCGTCGCGCATGTGGGTGACGTAGATCCCGCCGAGGTCGGCCAGCGGTGCCGCGACGCCGATCACCTCCTCGGTCGTCGCCGCCTGGGAGGGCGGATAGAAGAGGCCGGTCGACAGGCCGATCGCCCCGTCGTTCAGGCTCTCTTCCACGAGGCGCGCCATCGCCGCGATCTCGTCGGCCGTGGCGGCACGGTCGAGACGGTCCATCGTACGGAGGCGCAGCGCCATGTGGCCGACGAGCGCCGCGCAGTTCAGTGCCGGCTTCGCTTCGTCGACCGCGTCCAGATAGGCCCGCATGCGGGGGAAGCGGTAGGCGCCGCCGCTGTCGATCAGGCTGAGTGGCGCCGGCGGGTCGCGCGTGACGAGCGGGGCGAGGCTGACCCCGCAGTTGCCCACGATCACCGTCGTGACGCCCTGGCTGATCTTGGGGATCATGTCGGGTGCCACGAGGAGCGCGTTGTCGTCGTGGGTGTGGGCGTCGATGAAGCCGGGGGCGAGGACGAGGCCCTCGGCGTCGATCTCGCGCGCGGCCGTGCCGGTGACCCGGCCGAACTCCACGAT
>JBIJED010000353.1:0-4184 GCA_044343785.1 Azospirillales bacterium
GCGCCGGTCCGCCCGTTCCGTCGACGAGGGTGGCGTTCCGGATGATCAGGTCGGCCGCGGGCATGGCGGGCTCCGTCGTGCGGGCATCACCCCGCGATCGGACCAGCGGCGGCCGGCCGCGTCAATGGCCGTGATGCCCGGACGGCCCGCGGGCACCCGCCCCTTCCACCCGGACCTGCACCGTCACCCGCCCCGCCTTCTCGAAGACGAGGGTGAGCGGAAACGTCTCGCCCTGACGGAGCTGCCGGGCCAGCCCCGTCAGCATCACGTGCAGCCCGCCCGGCGCGAACTCCACCCGCGTGCCTGCCGGAACCTCCACCGCGTCCACCTGGCGCATGCGGGCGATGCCGCCCTCCATCAGGTGGGTGTGAAGCTCGACCGCGCGGGCCACCGGCGCCTCCGCCCCGACCAGCCGGTCGCCGGACGGCGCGGCCATCGTCAGATAGGCGGCGCCGACCGGCGCGCCGGGCGCGGTCGCGCGCGCCCAGGGGGCCATCACCTCCACCTGCGCGAGGGCGGCGGCGGGGGCGAGGGCCAGAAGAGCGGCGAGGGCCAGAAGAGCGGCGAGGAGGGGGATCGGTCGTGTCATCGCCCAAAGATGGGATCGGCGGGGCGCGGCGGCACCTGCGCGCCGACGTCGCGTCAGGCGGCGAAGCGGGCGGGCGACAGCGCCGCCTCGGTCACGCCGAGCGCCGCGAGGCCGGGGGGCAGCGGGCGGCCCGTCGCCAGCGCGGCCGCCGTCGTCGCCATGCCGGGCGCGGTCTGGAAGCCGTAGCCGCCCTGCCCCGCCAGCCAGAAGAAGCCGTCGACCCTGGGATCGAACCCGACCACGGGCGTCTTGTCGGCGACGAAGCTGCGCAGCCCCGCCCATTTCCGCCCGATGCGGCGCACCGGCAGGTCGGCCGTCGCCTGGATCCGGTCGACCGCGATGGCGATGTCGATCTCCTCCGGCTGGGCGTCGCAGGGCTCGGACGGGGTCTCGTCCTCGGGCGAGCACAGGAGCATCCCGGCGTCGGGCTTGAAGTAGAAGTTCTCCTCCACCGTGCCGGTGATCGGCCAGTCGCGGATGTCGAGGCCGGCCGGCGGTTCCACCATGAACGCCGTGCGGCGCTTGGGCACGAGGCCGACCGGTGCGGCCCCCGCCATGCGCGCCAGCACGTCGGCCCAGGCCCCGGCGGCGTTCACCACCACGGGCGCCGCGAACGTCCCGGCCGGGGTCGCGACGGTCCAGCCGCCCGGGCCGCGGTCCAGCGCCGTCACCGCCGCGTCGGTGACGACCCGCCCGCCGTTCGCCCGGACCACCTTCAGGAACCCGTGGAGGAGGCCGTGGGTGTCGATGTCCATCGCGTCGGGCTCGAGAATCCCGCCCGCGACCACGTCCGGCCGCAGGATGGGGACCAGCCGGCGCGCCTCCGCCCCGTCGATCGCGCGGACCGACGGGACCAGCGCGGCCCCCTCGCCCGCCCGCTTCGCGATCTCGGCCAGATGCTCCGCCCGGCCCACGAACAGGCCGCCGCGCGGCGACAGGATGGGGTGTTCGGCGAACCCGGCGGGCGGCGACTGGAGGAAGGCCCGGCTGCCGACCGACAGGCCGCGGACGGTCGCGTTGCCGTAGGTCTCGGAGAAGAGCGCCGCCGAGCGGCCCGACGTGTGGTAGCCGGGATGGCCCTCGCGCTCCAGCAGCGCGACGCGCCGCGTCCCGGACAGGACGGCGGCCGCCGAGGCGCCGGCGATGCCGCCCCCCACCACCACGACATCGAACGCATTCATCGCCCGGCCACCAGCGGCTCGAGCGTCAGCGACGCGGCGAAGAGGTCGTCGTCGCGCCCGGGGGCGGCGGTGAGCATGAAGCCGACCGGCGCTTCGCCGGGGATGTGGCACGGCAGGCTGATGCCGCAGCAGTCGAGGTTGTTGCCGATCATCGTGTTGCGGAGCATCACGGCGTTGATGGACGCACGGCGGTCGATGTCCGCCTCCAGCTCCGCGATCGTCGGCGCGACATACGGGCTCGCGGGGAACGCCATCGCCGTATGGTGGCCGACGGCCCCCCACACCTCGCGGATGTAGGCGGCGCGGATCTCGTGCAGCCGCAGCCACGTCCCCGCGGTCGCCCCCTCGCCGCGGCGGATGCGCATGACGACGAACGGGTCCACCGCGTCCCCGTGCTCGGCGATGACGGGGGCGAGCGTGTGCGCGGTCTCGACCGAGGCGAAGCCGCCCAGCGCCACCAGCTCCTTCACCCGCCCCAGGGCCGGAAGGGGGCCCGTGACGATGCGCACGCCCGCCGCGGCCAGCCGGCCGATCGCGGCGTCGAACGCGCGGGCCACGCGGCGGTCGACGTCGTCGAAGACGAGGTTGGTGGGAACGAACAGGCTGAGCGTCCCCGCCGGGCGCGCCTGCGGCAGCGGCGCGTCCGGGTCGACCCCGGCCAGCACCCGGTCCATGGCGAGACAGTCGGCGACCGTGGGCGCGAGCGGGCCGATCGAATCGAGGACGGTGGAGAGCGGATAGCAGCCCTCCTGCGGCACGCGGACCGCCGTCGGCTTGAAGCCGACGATCCCGCAGAGCGCGGCCGGCAGGCGGATCGAGCCGCCGGTGTCGGTGCCGACCGCGGCGATCGCCATTCCGTCCGTCACCGAGATCGCCGCACCCGAGGAGGAGCCGCCGGGGATGCGCCCGGTCGCCCGGTCCCAGGGGTTCTTCGGCGTGCCGAAGTGGGGGTTCAGGCCGGTGCCGTGGAAGGCGAACTCGGACTGGTTGGTGCGGCCCACGATCGCCGCCCCCGCCCGGCGAAGGCGGGCCACGACGCGGGCGTCGCGCACGGCGGGCGGGTTTCCGGCCAGCACTTTCGAACCCGTGGTGGTCACCTCCCCCGCGACGTCCAGCAGGTCCTTGATGGAGACCGGCAGCCCCGCAAGCGGAGAGACCGGCGCGAGGCCGGCCCGACGCAGCGTGTCGGCGGCGTCGGCGGCGGCCAGCGCCGTCTCGCGGTGGACCTTGAGGAATGTGCGCCCGCCCTCGCCCGCCGGATCGGCGATGCGGTCGAGCGCCGCCGTCACGAGGTCCCGGCCGGACGTCGTACCGCCGTCGAGCGCCGCGTGAGCTTGGGCCACCGTTCGGATCATGGGCGTCGCTCCCATGGGTTGGGACACTGTCGGCGGTGCACGAAGGCCAGTATACCCTCCCCTCAGATGTGGATCGGCCGCCCGTCGACCGCGAGCGCGGCTTCCTTGATCGCCTCGGTCAGGGTCGGGTGCGCGTGGCTGGTGCGGGCGATGTCCTCGGCGGACGCGCCGAACTCCATCGCCAGCGACAGCTCGGCGATCATGTTGCCGGCGTCGGGGCCGAGGATGTGGACGCCCAGCACCCGGTCGGTCGTCCTGTCGGCGAGGATCTTCACGAAGCCCTCGGTCGAATTCATCGCCCGCGCCCGGCCGTTGGCCGAGAAGGGGAACTTGCCGACCTTGTAGGCGACGCCGTCCGCCTTCAGCTGCTCCTCGGTCCTGCCCACCTGCGCCACCTCGGGCCACGTATAGACCACGCCCGGGATCGCGTCGTAGTTCACGTGCCCGGCCTGGCCTGCGAGGATCTCGGCGACCGCGACGCCCTCCTCCTCGGCCTTGTGGGCCAGCATCGGGCCCGCCACCACGTCGCCGATGGCGTAGATGCCCGGCACGTTGGTCTGGAAGTGCGCGTCGATCCTCACCCGGCGGCGCTCGTCGAGTGCCACGCCGGCCGCCTCCAGCCCCAGCCCCTCGGTGTAGGGGCGGCGGCCGATGGCGACGAGGACCACGTCGGCCTCCAGCGTCTCCTGCGCCCCGCCGGCCGCGGGCTCGAGCGTGAGCGTCACGCCTTCGCCCGACGCGTCCGCGCCGACCACCCTGGTCGAGAGCTTGAAGGTCAGGCCCTGCTTGGCCATGACCCGCTGCATCTGCTTCGACACCTCGCCGTCCATGCCGGGCAGCACGCGGTCGAGAAACTCGATCACGGTCACCTGCGCGCCGAGGCGGGCCCAGACCGACCCCATCTCCAGCCCGATGTAGCCGCCGCCGATGACGGCGAAGCGCTTGGGCACGCTCTCCAGCGCGATGGCGCCGGTGGAGGAGACGATCTTCTTCTCGTCGATCGCGACGCCGGGAAGCGGCATCACGTCGGACCCGGTCGCGATGACGATCGCCTTCGTC
>JBIJED010000502.1:0-3121 GCA_044343785.1 Azospirillales bacterium
CGAGACCCTTCAGATTCAGCCCGATGCGGACGCGATAGGCGGCGGACGAGCGGAAGAAGGTGTGGAGTCGCATGGGCGGCAACGTCCTGCGTCGTGACGGGTTGGGGGCGCCGCCCTCATAGCGTAGAACCGGCGGCGGCGGAATTCCTCCGTCCGCAATCCGGAGTCCGAAATGGCAGACAGGCGCGATCCGTCGATCGTGGTGTTCGATCTGGGCGGTGTCCTCCTCGACTGGAACCCGCGGCATCTCTACGGCAAGCTCATCGTCGACACCGCGGCGATGGAGGACTTCCTCGCCACCGTCTGCACGAGCGAGTGGAACCTGGAGCAGGACCGCGGCCGGGACTGGGACGAGGCGGTGCGCCTGCTCACCGACCGGTTCCCGCACCACGCCGAACTCATCGCCGCCTATCATCTGCGCTGGGAGGAGATGATCGCCGGTCCCGTCCCGGGGACGAAGGCCGTACTGCACGACCTGCAGGCCCGCGACGTGCCGACCTACGCGATCACCAACTTCTCCGCCCCCAAGCTGGACCTCGCCCGCCGGACCTATCCCGAGATCGCGTCGTTCCGCGGGATCGTCGTGTCGGGCGAGGTGGGGCTGCTGAAGCCGGAGCCCGAGATCTACCGCCGCCTCTTCGACGACCACCGGCTCGCCCCCGGCGACACGGTGTTCATCGACGACGTGCAGAAGAACGTCGACGGCGCGAAGGCGGTGGGCATGCACGCGCTCCTGTTCACCGACGCGGCGCGCCTGCGGAAGGATCTGGAGGGGTTCGGGCTTCTCTGAGCCGCGACACCCCCGTCCGGTCGGGCTATCCTCCCCGGATGGACCGACCGTTCTTCCTCCTCGCCCTCTGCCTCCTCCTCGCCCACCAGCTCGATGCCGTCAGGCTGAAGGAGTGGCGGATCTTCTGGGGGCTCGACCGCATGCCCGAGCCCCTGGCCGAGAAGGGGTTCGTGGCCGTCCACGTGCCGATCTGCCTCGTCATGCTGTGGGCGACGTTCTTCACGGTGCCCGGCGCGATCAACCATGCGGTCGCGACCGGCCTCTCGGCGGTGTTCCTCCTCCACCTCGCGGTCCACGCCTTCTGGCTGCGCGATCCGCGCAATCCGTTCACGGGGGCCTTCTCCTGGGTCCTGATCGGCGGGGCGGGTGCCGCCGGGGCGGTCGACCTCCTCCTGCGCCTCACGGCATGACGCGAACCGCCCTCCTCACCCTCGGCCGGCTGCCCAAGGGGCTCGACCTCGCCCGCGCGCTGGCGGCGGAGGGGTGGCGCATCGTGGTGGCGGAGCCGTTCGGCTGGCATCTCGCGCGGATGTCGAAATCGGTCGCCGCCTGCCGGCGCCTGACGCCGCCCGTCGTCGACCCCGACGCCTATCTCGACGACCTCGCCGCGGCGGTGGAGCGGGAGGAGGCGGACCTCGTGCTGCCGGTCTCGGAGGAGATCCTGCACGTCGCCGGCCTGCACGGCCGGATCGCCGCCGACCGCCTCTACTGCCTCCCGCGCGAGCGGCTCTTGCCGCTCGCCGACAAGCTCCGCTTCGTCCGTCTCGCCGAGGGGCTGGGGCTCGACGTCCCGGCGACCGCCCCGCTGCACGAGCCGGAGGCCGCGGCCATCGTCGCGGCGGGCGATGCGGTGGTGAAGCCGGTCTTCACCTGCTCGGGCCGCGGCTTGCGGGTCGTGCGGCGGGGCGGGACCCTGCCGGAGCCGGGCGAGCCCGCGATCGTGCAGGCCTTCGTGCGCGGCGAGGAGATCGCGACATTCGCGGTCGTCCGCGCGGGCCGGGTGCTGGTCAACGTCGTCTATCGCGCGGCCGTACGGTCGGGCACGGTGGCCGTCGCGTTCGAGCGGATCGAGGCGCCGGCGGTCGAGCGATGGGTCGCCGCCTTCGCGGAGGGCACGGCCCACGACGGGTTCCTGTCGTTCGACATGATCGTGGCGGACGACGGGCGGCCCTTCGCCATCGAGTGCAACCCGCGGATCACCAGCGGCATCCATTTCCTGACCCCGGCGGCCATCGCGGGCGCCGTGCTCCGGCCGGAGACGCCGCTGGTCGAGCCGTTCCGCCCGCAGCGGGTGTTCCAGCAGGTCCTCCCCTGTCTCACCGAGACGCAGGGCTCCTTCTTCCGGCGTGACGGCCGGTTCCGCGCGAACGCCCGGCACCTGTTCGGAGCGCGCGACGTCACCTGGGACCGGCGCGACCCCTGGCCGCTGATCACCATGACGGCGACGTCGGGCGTGATCCTGGCCCGGGCGGTCCGCGAAGGGATCAGCCTGGGGGAGGCGGCGACGCGGGACATCGCCTGGCCCGGGCGTCCGGCGCGTGCCGCCGACGCTCCCGCACCCGGACCATGATCTGCTCCCGCGGGCGCGTGGTGAGCCGGGCGGCGGGCGCCACCCGCTCGGGCGCCAGCACCTCCACGTCGAACCGGCGGAAGAGGCGGGCGAGGATCAGCGCGCTCTCCACCGTCGCGAAGTTGGCGCCCACGCAGACCCGTGGACCCAGGCCGAAGGGCATGTAGGCGCCGGCGGTCAGCGCTCCCTCCCGCTCGGGCGAGAACCGGTCGGGGTCGAAGGCGTGCGGATTCTCCCAGTAGGCGTGATGGCGATGGATGGCCCAGGGGGCGATCATGATCATCGCGCCCCGCTTCACCCGCCGCCCGCCGATGGTCGCCGTCTCCGCCGCCACGCGCGGGATGAAGGTGATGGGCGGATAGAGGCGCAGCGTCTCCTTGAACACGTTGCGCGCGAAGGCGAGGCGGCGCACGTCCTCGAACCCCAGCGCGCCGTCCCCGGCCTCGGCGCGCAAGCGGTCGGCGTGTTCGCCGCGCGTCGCGAGGATGAAGACGGCCCAGGTGAGCGCGCTCGCCGTCGTCTCGTGCCCGGCCAGGAAGAAGACGCCGAGTTCGTCGATCAGCTCGTCGCGGGTGAAGGAGGCCCCCGTCTCCTCGTCCTTCGCCGTCGCCAGCATGGCGGCGATGTCGGCCGAGCCGTCGCCGCCGGCCGCCAGCGTCCGGTCGACGAGGTCGCCGATGTGCCGGCGGATGGTGGCGCAGGCGGCCAGCACGTGGTCGTGGTGGGGGATCTTCGTGAAGGGCGGATCGAAGATGAGGCGC
>JBIJED010000568.1:0-2653 GCA_044343785.1 Azospirillales bacterium
CGTCTCGCCGAGCCCGACCATCAGGCCCGACTTGGTGAAGATCGACGGGTCGACCTGCTTCACCCGGGCCAGCAGCGCGAGCGAGGTGAAGTAACGGGCGCCCGGCCGGATGGTCGGGTAGAGCCGCGGCACCGTCTCCAGATTGTGGTTGAAGACGTCGGGCCCGGCGGCCGCCACCTGCTCCACCGCCCCGTCCTTGCGCATGAAGTCGGGCGTCAGGATCTCGATCGTCGTACCGGGGGCCGCGGCCCGGATCGCGCGGATGGTGCGGGCGAAATGCTCCGCCCCGCCGTCGTCCAGGTCGTCGCGGTCGACCGACGTGATGACCACGTGCTCCAGCGCCAGCTTGCCGACCGCGTCCGCCACCTTCTCGGGTTCGTGCGGGTCGAGGCGGTCCGGTTTGCCGGTGGCGACGTTGCAGAAGGCGCAGGCGCGGGTGCAGATCGCACCCAGGATCATGAAGGTCGCGTGCTTCTTCTTCCAGCACTCCCCGATGTTCGGGCAGGCCGCCTCCTCGCAGACCGTGTGCAGCTCGAGGCCGCGCATCAGCTGCTTCGTCTCCATGTACTCCGGCGAGGTCGGCGCCTTGACGCGGATCCACTCCGGCTTGCGCTGGATGGGGTTGTCCGGCCGGTGGGCCTTCTCGGGGTGGCGCGGCTTCACGGGCGCGTCGGTCATGGCGGGGATCCGGATGACGGTCTGATGGCAGAGGTGGAACGGACCGGGGGGCCGATCAACCCCGCGGGACGGAAGGGCGCACCCGACGGCCCCGCGCGGGTCAGCCGTCGTCGCGCAGGTCGGGCGGGAAGAGGTCGGGCGGGAAGGCGTCGTCGAGGGCCTGGGCCAGGGTGATCGTCGAGACCTGAGGGAACCGGGTCAACGGGACCTCGGCCTCGGCGGCGGCCTTGCGTCGGGATTTGTCGACGATCACCGGCCAAGCGTCGCGTGCCTTATGCAGGAGGCTTGGACTGTCCTTCAACTCGGCCGCGAGTTCGTCCCGCTGCTCGATGATGGTCAACCGCCATTGGCGAGCGCACCGGTCGAGCAGCTCCGGGCAGTGCAACCACTTGAGGAGATGGACCGCCAGAACGCCGAGGCGGCTCTGGATCTGGCGTCTTTCCGCCTTGCCCATGTCCTCCACCTCCTCGGCGACGTTCGCCCAATCGACGTCCGCGTTCACGCGCGAGGCGCCGGCCCGGCGAAGGGCCGCGGCCTGCTGCTGGGTCCAGGCGTAGAAATCCTCCTCGTAGCGAGCCCCGCGGTCCATGAGTCACCCTCGCCGCCCCGTCCCCTCAATAATGGACGGCGCGGCCGTAGGCGTCGAGAACGCTCTCGTGCATCATCTCCGACAGGGTCGGGTGCGGGAAGACCGTGTGCATGATCTCGGCTTCCGTCAGCTCGCTCGTCTTCGCGATGACGTAGCCCTGGATCAGCTCGGTCACCTCGGCGCCGATCATGTGGGCGCCCAGAAGCTCGCCCGTCTTCGCGTCGAAGATCGTCTTCACCATGCCCTCGGGCTCGCCCAGCGCGATCGCCTTGCCGTTGCCGACGAAGGGGAAGCGCCCGACCTTCAACTCGTATCCCGCCGCCTTCGCCTTGCTTTCCGACAGACCGACCGAGGCGATCTGCGGCTGGCAGTAGGTGCAGCCGGGGATGTTGCGGACGTCCAGCGGGTGGACCCCCTTCACGCCGGCGATCTTCTCCACGCAGAGCACGCCCTCGTGGCTGGCCTTGTGGGCGAGCCAGGGCGGGCCGACCACGTCGCCGATGGCGTAGAAGCCGGGCTCGTCGGTGCGGCAGTACTCGTCGATCTGGATATGGTTCTTCTCGACCCGGATCTTCGTCTTCTCGATGCCGATGGTCTCCACGTTGCCGACGATGCCGACGGCGAGGATCACCCGGTCGACGGTGAGCGCCTGCACCTTGCCGCCCGCCTCCACCGTCACCGTCGCCGAGGTGGCGCCCTTGTCCAGCTTCTGGATCTTCGCCCCGGTCAGGATCTTCATCCCCTGCTTCTCGAACTGCTTCCGGGCGAAGGCGCTGATCTCCTCGTCCTCGGCCGGGAGGATGCGGTCCATCACCTCGATCACCGTGACCTCGGCGCCCATCGCCCGATAGAAGCTCGCGAACTCGATCCCGATGGCGCCGGAGCCGATCACGACGAGCGACTTCGGCATGGCGTCGGGCACCATCGCCTCCCGGTAGGTCCACACGACCTTTCCGTCCGGCTCCAGACCGGGCAGGGTGCGGGCGCGGGCCCCGGTCGCGATGATGACGTGCTTCGCCGTGAAGTCGCCGACCGGCGCCCCGCCCTTCGTGACCGACAGGCGGCCGGGCCCCGCGATGGTGGCCGCACCGTCGACCACCGTCACCTTGTGCTTCTTCAGCAGAAACGCGACGCCCTGCGAAAGCTGCTTGGCGACCTTGCGGGAGCGCTCGACCACCTTCTTCAGGTCGAACGACACGTTGTCGGCGGAGAAGCCGTAGTCCGGCAGGTGCTTGAGGATGCCGGCGATCTCCGACGAGCGCAGCAGCGCCTTGGTCGGGATGCAGCCCCAGTTGAGGCAGATGCCGCCGAGGTGCTCGCGCTCGATGACGCACGCCTTCATGCCGAGCTGTGCGGCCCGGATTGCGGCGACATAGCCGCCGGGAC
>JBIJED010000040.1:0-10955 GCA_044343785.1 Azospirillales bacterium
CGCTCTACGGTCTCTTTTCCAGCGGCACGGCGATCGAGACCTTCGTCCGGCAGTCGAACGTGATGAACGCCGCCGCGGACGCGAACGATCTCCTCTCCGGCATGACCATCGCCGCGAAGGACCACGCCGCCACCGGGTCGGAGGCGTCGGCCCGGCAGTTCCGGGACATCGGCCAACGGTTCGACACGAGGCTCAACGAACTCCAGACCCTCGTCACCCTGCCGGAGAACCGGCGGCGCCTCGACGCCCTGGCCGTGTCGGCGCGCGCGTTCGACGAGGGCTTCCGCCGCTTCGTCGAACTCCGGACGCTGGGCGATCGGCTGGAGGGGGAGATCGTGAACGACCTCGGCGCCGATCTGCGGCGGACGTTGAGCGACGCGGTGGCGGCGGAGCGCCTCAACGGCAGTGTGGGCGCCGCCCTGACGGTCGCCGAACTGAACGAGCGCTTCCTGATCATCCAGGTCGTCATCGCCCGGGCCTTGGAACGCCCGACCGTCCAGGACAAGGCCCGCATGGCGACCGAGCTGGACGGCGTGATCGCGGCGGCGACCTCGCTGCGCGGGGCGACCCTCGTGCCGGACGCCGCGGCCGGGATCACCTCCTTCGCCGACCGCATCGGACGCTATCGCGAGGGCGTCGATCGGGCGGTCGCGGCGAGCGAGGCGCGGGCCACGGTCCTCGCCGGCCCGATCCTGGCATCCGGGAAGGCGATGGACGAAACGTTCGGCGGCATCGTGGAGGCCACGGTCGCCGACGCCCGCCGACTCGGCGAGGAGGCGGTCGCGACCTCCGGCGAGGCGCGGCTCGCGACGCTCGCGTTCAGTGGCGTCGCCATCGCGCTCGGCATCGTCGCCGGCCTCGTCCTCGGCCGGATGATCTCCGGGCCGCTGCGCGCCCTCACGGGTTCCATGGAGCGGCTGGCCGCCCGTGACCTCGACGTCGAGGTGGCCGGCGAGGGCCGCGGCGACGAACTGGGCGCGATGGCCCGCGCCATGGCCGTCTTCAGGACGAACATGCAGGAGGTCCGCCGCCTCGGGCTGGAGCGGGAGGAGGTCGAGCGGCGGGCCGAGGCCGAGCGCAAGGCCCAGGCGATGCGGCTGGCCGACCGGTTCGAGGCGAACGTGCTGGGCATCGTCGACACGGTGGCCTCGGCGTCGACCGAACTGCGCGGCTCCGCCGAATCCCTCAGCCATTCGACCGAACAGGCGAGCGACAAGGCGGTGAGCGCCGCCGCCGCCTCCGAGCAGGCATCGGTCAACGTGCAGACCGTCGCCACCGCGACCGAGGAGCTGTCCGCCTCCATCGCGGAGATCGGCCGCCAGGTCGCCTCGTCCTCCACGATCGCGAACGGGGCGGTCTCGGAGGCCCGGCAGGTGAACGAGATCATGGGCGGCCTCGTCGACGCCGCACAGCAGGTGGGCGCGGTGGTCGAACTCATCAACGGCATCGCCGGCCAGACCAACCTGCTGGCGCTGAACGCCACGATCGAGGCGGCGCGGGCCGGCGACGCCGGCAAGGGCTTCGCCGTCGTCGCCAGCGAGGTCAAGGCGCTGGCCGGGCAGACCGCGAAGGCGACCGAAGAGATCCAGGCGAAGATCAGCGAGATCCAGTCGGCCACCGACCGGGCGCAGTCGGCCATCGGTTCCATCACCGGCACGATCGGCCAGATGAGCGAGATCGCGACCGCCATCGCCGCGGCGATCGAGGAGCAGAACGCGGCGACGCAGGAGGTCTCCGACAACGTCACCATCGTCACCACCGCCATCCAGGAGAGCAGCGCCGCGTCGTCGGAGGTCCTCGCGACGTCGGGCGAACTCGCCCGGCAGGCGGAGACCCTGCGCAGCGAGGTGACCAGCTTCATCACGACGATCCGCGCCGGGTGAGGCCCGCGCGGGCCGCGGGCCGGGCGGGGCGGTCCCTTTCCGGGGCCGCCCCCCGCCTTACCTTCGAAGGACACGACCGACGGAGCCGCCCATGCCCGCCCCCCGCCGCGCCCTCCTGCGCGCGGCCCTGCTGCTGCCGGCCCTGCCGTTCGCGGGGCGCGCCGCGGCCGATCCCGCGCTCCTGCCGGCGACGCCGTCCTGCGGTGCGGCCCCGTCGCCGACCGCCGCCCAGACCGAGGGGCCCTTTTTCCGGCCGAACGCACCCGAACGCCGGGCCCTCGCGGCCGACGCGCCCGCGGGCCGCCCGGTCACGATCGGCGGCTTCGTCACCGACGCCCGCTGCGCGCCGCTGCCCGGGGCGGTGGTCGAGATCTGGCAGGCGGACGACCGGGGCGTCTACGACGACGCGGGCTTCCGCCTGCGCGGCTGGCAGCGGGCGGACGCCCGGGGTCGCTGGGTGTTCGACACCGTCTTCCCGGGCGTCTATCCCGGGCGCACGCCGCACTTCCACGTCAAGGTCCGCCGGCCGGAAGGACGCGTGCTGACCACGCAGCTCTACCTGCCCGACGAGCCGGGAAATCGCCGCGACCGGCTGTTCGATGCGCGGTTGCAGGTGCGAATGGAACCGCTCGAGGGGCGGCTCTTCGGGCGGTTCGATTTCGTGGTCTGACCCGCCATTCTGAGACTTTCGAACTGTGCTGCGGCGCAATATCGCATTGCTGCATTGCACAAATCCGCTGCTGACGTTACGGCAGTCAGGCTTACCTTTCCGGCAGGTTCCGTTCGCCGAAAGGTGCGCATCGCCATGAGCACGACGCACGACAGCTCCTTCATCACCGATCCCCGCGCCGTCGACGACGGCGGTGCGGCCCGCCTCGCCGCGATCCTCGACGAGATCCTCGCGATCGGCCATGGGTTCGGCGCCTGGATCGCCCGCCGCCGGGCCCACGCCTCGGTGATGGCCGAACTCGATCGCCTGGACGACCGGTCGCTGGCCGACGTCGGCTTCCGCCGCGAGGCTCTGGGCGAGCAGGTGCAGGCCGCGCTGATGTGGACGAAAAAGGACTGAGCGGCGCCTTTCCGCCGCGGCGTCGTTTCCACTAGGATCGCGGGCGCGCCCTTTCCGGGTGCTGCCCCGCTGTCCGAGGACGCGCCGCCATGCATCTCTCGTCCGCCGCCATCCTGCCCGACGATCCCGCCGAGGCCTGCCTCGTCGGGCGCGTCTGGCTTCCCGAGGCCGAGGGGCCGGCCGTCGTCACCGTGCGCGGGGACGAGGTGGTCGACATCACCGGGCGCGCGGCGCCGACCGTCCGCGACGTCTGCGAGGCCGACGAGCCGGCCGCCCAGGTCCGCGGCGCCGAGGGGCGCGGGCTCGGGTCGCTCGACGCGGTCCTCGCCAACAGCGATCCCGCCCGGCGCGACCCGGACCGCCCCTGGTTCCTCGCCCCGGTCGACCTGCAGGCGGTGAAGGCCGCCGGCGTCACCTTCGTGCGCAGCATGCTGGAGCGCGTGATCGAGGAGCAGGCCCGCGGCTCGCGCGAGCGGGCCGAGGCCATCCGGGCCGAGTTCGGCGACGCGCTCGGCCGCGACCTGCGCGGCATCCGCCCCGGTTCGCCCGAGGCCGCGCGCGTCAAGGACATCCTCGTCGCCAAGGGCGCGTGGTCGCAGTACCTCGAGGTCGGCATCGGCCCCGACGCCGAGGTCTTCACGAAGGCGCAGCCGCTGTCGGCCGTGGGGCTGGGCGCCTCGGTCGGCGTCCATCCCGTCTCGCACTGGAACAACCCCGAGCCGGAGGTCGTGCTCGCCGTCTCCTCGGCCGGGCGGGTCGTCGGCGCCATGCTCGGCAACGACGTGAACCTGCGCGACGTGGAGGGCCGGTCGGCGCTGCTGCTCGGCAAGGCCAAGGACAACAACGCGTCCTGCGCGCTCGGCCCCTTCCTGCGCCTGTTCGACGACGATTTCGGCCTCGACGACGTCCGCCACGCGGAGGTGACGCTGGAGGTGGCGGGCGACGACGGCTTCCGCATGGCCGGCCGGTCCAACATGGTCGAGATCAGCCGCGACCCCGCCGACATCGTCGCCCAGACGATCGGGGCGAACCACCAGTATCCCGACGGCTTCGTCCTGTTTCTCGGCACGATGTTCGCGCCGGTCGAGGACAGGGGCGCGCCCGGCATGGGCTTCACCCATCGGCCGGGCGACGAGGTGCGGATCCAGGCCGCGCGCCTCGGCACGCTGGTCAACCGCGTCGACCGCACCGACCGCTGCCCGCCCTGGACGTTCGGCGCCTCCCACCTGATGCGCAACCTGGCCGCCCGCGGCCTTCTCTGACGAACCGGAGCCGCCGTCCCATGGGCCTTCCCGTCATCGATCTCGCCCCGCTGTCCGGCGGTCCCGCCGGCGAGGTGCCGGTGGCGGCGGCCCTGGGGGCCGCGTGCCGGGAGACCGGCTTCTTCTGCGTGACGAACCACGGGGTTCCGCAGCGCCTGCTCGACGCCGTCTTCGCCGGGAGCGCGCGGTTCTTCGCGCTTCCCGTGGAGACGAAGCGCGCGGTGGCGATCGAGCGGTCGCGCCACAACCGCGGCTACGTGCCGATGGAGGGCGAATCGCTCGACCCGTCGCGCCCGCCGGACGCCAAGGAGGCGTTCAACATGGGGCGCGAGCTGGCGCCCGACGATCCGGACCTTCTGGCCGGGAAGCCGTTTCACGGGCCGAACCAGTGGCCGGACCTGCCGGGCTTCCGGACCACGCTGACCGACTATTTCGACGCGGTGCAGGCCCTGTGCGTCCGCCTCCACCGGGCCATCGCCATCGATCTCGGCCTGCCGCCCGGCCATTTCGACCGGCTGATCGACCGGCCGCTGGCCACGTTGCGCCTCCTCCACTACCCGCCGCACCCGGGCACGTTCGACGGCGGCCAGTACGGGGCGGCCCCGCACACGGACTACGGCAACATCACGGTGCTGGCGCAGGACGACGTCGGCGGGCTGGAGGTGCAGCGGCGCGATGGCGGCTGGATCGACGCCCCGCCCATGCCGGGCGCCTTCGTCTGCAACATCGGCGACTGCCTGATGCGCTGGACGAACGACGTCTACGTCTCCACACCCCACCGGGTCGTGAACCGCACCGGGCGCGAACGCTATTCCATCGCCTATTTCTGCGATCCCAACGGCGATGCGCCGGTCGAATGCCTGCCGAGCTGCACCGGACCCGACCGGCCGGCGAGATATCCGCCCACCACCGGGGCCGACTATCTGCGCGAACGGCTCGACGCCACCTACGCGTTCCGGCGCCCCTGAACCGGGCGCCCGCGCCGCGCCGGGGGGGGGGCGGCCCCCGGCCCGGTGGGGGGCCGCCGTCAGCGGGCCGGGGCGTCGGCGGATGCCGTCCAGCCCGGGGCCCGCGCCCCGTAGGACACCAGCCCGCCGCCGACGAGGAGTGCCGCCGCCGCCAGCGCGATCAGCACCAGCCGCCGGCGGGCCGTGCGGCGCCGACGGCGGCGTCCGGGGCGACCGGCGAACAGAAAGGGCGCATGGGCGGCCATGGCGGGATCCTCCGATCCGTCGGCGAAGCCGCCATGGCAACGGAGTGCGGGCCGAACGGCAACGGCGCGGCCGGGGGACCCCGGTCGGGGTCCCCCGATGCGGTCAGGTTCGGCGCACGCTCACTGCGCGACGTCGATCACCACGCGCCCGCGCACCTGACCCGCCACGATCTCGCGGGCGAGGCGGGGGACTTCGGAGAGGCCGGCGACGGTCGTCATGCGCGCCAGCAGGTCCCGGTCGAGGTCGCGGTCGAGCCGGTTCCACGCCACGACCCGGCGCGGCATCGCCGCATGGACGCTGTCGATGCCGAGCAGCGCCACGCCGCGCAGGATGAAGGGGAAGACGCTGCCCGGAAGGTCGTTGCCGCCGGCGAGGCCGCATGCCGCGACCGCGCCGTCGGCGGCGGTCTGGGCCAGCACGGTGGCGAGCGTCTGTCCGCCGACCGAATCCACCGCCGCACCCCAGCGCTCCTTCTGGAGCGGCGCCCCCTTGGCGGAGAGCGTGGCGCGATCGATCACCTCCGCGGCTCCCAGGGCGCGGAGATAGTCGCCCTCCGCGGGCCGGCCGGTGGAGGCGACGACCCGGTAGCCGGCCTTGGCCAGGAGCGCGATCGCGACCGAGCCGACGCCACCGGCCGCCCCGGTGACCAGCACGTCGCGGCCCTTGTCGATCCCGTGCCGTTCCAGCGCGTCGACCGCCAGCGCCGCGGTGTAGCCCGCGGTGCCGATCGCCATCGCCTGTTCGGGGGTGAAGCCGTCGGGCAGGCGCATCAGCCATTGGGACTTCAGGCACTGGTAGCGGCTGTAGCCGCCCCACTCGGTCTCCGACAGGCCCCAGCCGTTCACGACCACCCGGTCGCCCGCCTTCCAGTCGGGCGAGCGGCTGTCGACCACGGTGCCCGCGAGGTCGATGCCGCAGACCATCGGCAGCCGGCGGGCGATGCGCGCGGCGCCGGAGACGCAGAGGCCGTCCTTGTAGTTGAGGGTGGAGCAGGCGATCTCCACCAGAACGTCGTGGTCGGGCAGGTCGGCGAAGGTGAGGGTGGCGAGCCGTGCCACGACCTTCCCGTCGACCTCCTCCGCCACCATCGCCTCGAACGCCTCGGCCATCGGCACCTCCCGGTTCGGTTCTGATCGTCGGAACCGGGGGATCAAGGCAGATCCCGACCCGGCGGGCAAGCCGGGTCGGGGCCGCGATGCCTTCCGATCAGAACGGGATGAGGCGGTCGCCGAGCGGGCCGGCGTCGGCGCGGGCCGTGTCGTCGATCTTCACCACCAGCGTCCGCTCGCCCTGGCTGAAGCGGTAGAGGCCGCCCTTGTCGAGCTTCACCCCGGCCTTCGCGAGGTCGACGACCCGCGCCGAGGCGGGGACGCTCACCGGCGCCTGGCCGTCGCGGTCCATGCGGACGATCTGCACCGCGGCCGGCTCCTTCATGCGGATGACCGGCGACACCGAATGCACGGTGATCTCCGGCCGCGGCAGCATGCCGGGGATCGCCGGGGGCGCCACGCGGATGGCGGCGGCACCCGACTGCGACGCCTGCGCCGAGGCGAGGCGGAGCGCCGCCCGATCGCACTTCATCGTCTGGGTCTCGACCTGGCCGTCGGTGACCGTCGACTGGGTCTGGCCCACGACGACCGTCCCGCCCTTGATCGTCTCGCGCCGGCAGGAGCCGAGGTAGCTCAGGACCAGCGTGCGGCCGGCGCCCAGCGTGATGGTCTGCCCGGCGGACACGAAGTCCAGCGCCTCGACGCCCGTGACGCCCGCGCTCACGTCCTCGACCAGCGCCGCCGTCTGCTGCGCCATGGCCGGCGCCGCGGCGAAGCCCGCCAGCGCCATCGTCATCATCGCGATCTTCTTCATATCGTCCTCGCACTCCCGTCACCCGGCCATGGGCCGCGATCGTCGCGGACGCCGGCCCTTCGGTGTCCGTCTGCAACCCAAGGATTGCGCCACCTCGGTTAAAAATGTGCTAGCTTTTTCTCAACTCTCCGAAAAGTTGCTGCTCTAGACCGTTCTTCTAGGCGTCGTGTCCGATCTATGCCTTAGGGCAGGGACGATGCCCGGGAGATCGGATAGTCACCGCCTCGTGTCGTGCGACGGCGAGGAGGCCCGCCAGATCGAGGGCATCCGCCGCCGCCGTCGCGATGGCGTCCAGCGCCTCCTCCACACCGGCGTCGAAGGTCGCGGTCGCCCCGGCCCCGCCGGCCCATCTCAACCACCGGTCGCGTTGCCGATCGTCGGCCAGAAGGCCGTGGACATAGACGCCGCGCACCCGCCCGTCGGCCGACGCGGCCCCGTCGGGGCGCCCGTCATCATGTCGCAGGAGCGCGCGGGCGCAGTCCGGCCCCGTCGTCCGGCCGAGGTGGATCTCGTAGCCCTGGAACGGCTGCCCGTCGGCCACCGAGACGCCCGACGCGGGACGCACCACCTTGTCCGCCGCCAGCACCGTCGCGACGTCCAGCAGGCCCAGCCCCTCGACCGACCCCGCCGGTCCCTCCCGCCCGTCGGGATCGTCGATCCGCCGGCCCAGCATCTGATAGCCGCCGCACAGGCCGAGCACCCGCCCGCCGCGGCGCACGTGCGCCTTCAGGTCCACGGCCCACCCTTCGGCGCGGAAGGCGGCGAGGTCGGCGATCGTGGTCTTGCTGCCCGGCAGGATCACGAGGTCGGCCACCGGCAGCGGTTCGCCCGGCCGCACGATGCGGAGATCGACGCCGGGCTCGGCCCGCAGCGGGTCGAGGTCGTCGAAGTTGGCGATGCGTGGCAGGAGCGGCACAGCGACGACGAGGCCGCCGGGCCGGCGCCCCTCAGCCGCCCCCCCGCCGCCCAGCGCCTGCGCGTCCTCGGCCGGAAGGCGCCAGGCGTCCTTGAGGAAGGGCAGCACGCCGAAGGAGGGCCAGCCGGTCCGCCGCACGATCTCCGCCAGCCCGTCGTCGAACAGGCGCGGGTCGCCGCGGAACTTGTTGATGAGGAACCCCGCCACCATCGCCCGGTCCTGCGCGTCGAGGACGGCGTGGATGCCGACGAGGCTGGCGATCACGCCGCCGCGGTCGATGTCGCCCACCAGCACCACCGGAACCCCGGCCGCCCGGGCGAAGCCCATGTTGGCGATGTCGCCCGCCCGGAGGTTGATCTCCGCCGGGCTGCCCGCGCCCTCCACCACGACGAGGTCGCAAGAACCCGCGAGCCGCTCGAAGCTCTCCATCACCTTCGGCAGGAGAAGGCGTTTCCTCGCCTGATAGTCGCGCGCGTCGGCCGTGTCCCACACCCGGCCCTGCACCACGATCTGCGACCCGCGCTCGGACTGCGGCTTCAGCAGCACGGGGTTCATGTCGACCGTCGGCTCGACGAAGGCGGCGCGGGCCTGGAGCGCCTGCGCCCGGCCGATCTCGCCCCCGTCCGCGGTCGCGGCGGCGTTGTTCGACATGTTCTGCGGCTTGAACGGGCGCACCGACAGCCCCTGCCGCGCCCAGGCCCGGCAGAGGGCGGCGACCACGAGGGACTTGCCCACGTCCGAGCCCGTCCCCTGCAGCATGATCGCCCGGGCGCGGCGCGCCATCAGAACTCGATCCCGCGCTGGGCCTTGATGCCGGCCTGGAAGGGATGCTTGACCAGCGTCATCTCGGTCACGAGGTCGGCCGCCTCGATCAGGTCCTTGGGCGCGTTGCGGCCGGTGACCAGCACGTGCAGACCCTCGCACCGGGCAGAGAGGCCGGCCAGCACCTCCTCGGTCGCGAGGTAGCCGTAGCGCAGCACGATGTTCAGCTCGTCGAGGATCACGAGGCCATAGCGCGGGTCGGCCATCATCCGGCGGGAGACGTCCCACGCCGCCCGCGCCGCGGCCACGTCGCGGTCCCGGTCCTGCGTCTCCCAGGTGAAGCCCTCGCCCATGGTGCGCCGGTCGACGAGGTCGGCGAAGCGCTCCAGCGCCACCGTCTCGCCGGTCGACCACGCCCCCTTCACGTACTGGACGACGCCGACCCGCATCCCGTGCCCGACCGCGCGCAGCAGAAGGCCGAAGGCGGCCGTGGACTTTCCCTTGCCGGGGCCGGTGTGGACCATCAGCAGGCCCTTCTCGTCCGTCCGCTCCGCAAGGCGCGCGTCCTGCAGCGCCTTGCGCTTTGCCATCCTGGCCCGGTGGCGGGCGGCGTCGTCCGCATTGGTCATCCGCGGCGGCCCAGGCCGGCGAACGTCCGGCCGGTGCGGACGAGGTCGACCAGCAGGGCCGCGGGCTCCGACCCCGCCCCGCCGACGGCCGCCGCCGCCTCCACCTCCGCCAGCACCGCGGGCAGGCCGACCCGGTCGGCCTCGAACAGCGGGCCGCCGCGCCAGTTGGGAAAGCCGTAGCCCGCGACCAGCACCATGTCGACGTCCGACGCGCGCTGGGCGATGCCTTCTCCGAGGATCTTCGCCGCCTCGTTCGCGATGGCCGCCAGCGACCGGCGGCGGATGTCGTCGGCCGAGACGTCCCGCGGCACGATCCCGCGCAGGCGCCGCTCGTCGGCCACGATCTCGGCGACCGCCGGGTCGGGCTCGGCCCTGCCGTCGACGTAGCGGTACCAGCCGGCACCCGTCTTGCGCCCCAGCCGTCCCGCCTCGCACAGCCGGTCGGCGATGCGCACGTAGCGCTCCGCCGGATCGCGGGTCGCCGCCTTGCGCCTGCGGGTCGCCGAGGCGATGTCGAGGCCCGACATGTCGTAGACCGCGAAGGGGCCCATCGGCATCCCCCAGCCGAGGAGTGCCGCGTCGATCGCCTCGGGCGACGCCCCGTCCTCCACGAGATACTCGAGGTGCCGGCGCCAATAGGCCCAGATGCGGTTCCCGATGAAGCCGTCGCACACCCCGGCCACCACCGCGAGCTTGCCGAGACGCCGGCCGAGTGCCAGGCCCGTCGCCAGCGCGGCCGGCGCCGTCGCCTTCGCGCGGACGACCTCCAGAAGGCGCATGACGTTGGCGGGTGCGAAGAAATGCAGGCCCAGAACGTCGCCCGGCCGACCGGAGGCGGCGGCGATCGCGTCGACGTCGAGGTAGGAGGTGTTGGTGGCGAGCACCGCCCCCGGCTTCGCCGACCGGCCGAGGCGGGCGAAGATGTCCTGCTTCACGCCCATGTCCTCGAACACCGCCTCGATCACGAGGTCGGCGTCCGCGAGGGCCTCCACCCCCGTCGCGACCGCGATCCGTCCCCGCCGCTCGGCCGCCTGCGCCTCGGTCAGGCGCCCCTTCTTCGCCTGCTCGGCGTAGTGGGCGGCGATCCGCGCCTCGGCCCGCGCCACGGCATCCGCGTCGGTCTCGGCGATCGTGACGGGCAGACCTGCGTCGGCCGCCGCGATGGCGATGCCCGATCCCATCAGCCCGCCGCCGACCACGCCCACCCGATCGACCGGCCGGGCCGCAACCCCCTCCAGCCCCACCACCTTGGGCGCCTCGCGCTCGGCGAAGAAGACGTGCCGGAGCGCCTTCGACTGGTCGCCGTCGCGCAGCCGCTCGAACGCCGCGCGCTCGGCCAGTCGAAGGCGCTCCGGCA
>JBIJED010000503.1:0-3105 GCA_044343785.1 Azospirillales bacterium
GAGACGGGCGTCTCCACGACATAGCTGCGGACCCGCACCACGCCACGCTCGACCTGCCGCTTTGCGATCTCGAGTTCCTCCTCGACCAGCGGCACCGTCTGTTCGTGGCCGGTCTCGACGTCGGTCCGTGCCGTCGGACCGGTGGTGGCGATCGGTTCGCGGGCGGTGTCGCGCAGACGTGTCGCGGCATCGCCGATGCCCGTCGTCTCCAGCGGATAGTCCGTCTTGGACGACGGGTCGAACCCGGTCCATCCGCCGGTCCGCCACTCGCCGCGGCGGCTCTCGAGATCGACCGGCACATGCCGTTCGAACGCACGGATCGCATCGTCGACGCGGGTGACGGCGACGCGTGCCACGACGAGCGAGCCGCCGCGCCGCACGCCTTCGGCATAGCCCTCCGCGTCGCCGTAGGGAACGCCCAGGACCTGGAGCGCGTGGATGAGCCCGCCGTCGACCCCGCGTCCCGTTCCGCCGAACTGCGAGATCAGCGGGCCGGTGATGCGGGCACGGCCGATGCCGGGAAGGGCGTGAAGGCCCCCGCCGACGCTCGCCCCCCCGCCCCCGCCCCCGCCCATCCGGTCGGACAGGGAGCGCGAGCCGTGGGTGCTGCCGGCCGTGAGGCCGGAACCGGCCCCGTGGTCGCCCACGCGGTCCACCTCGTCGTCGGAGAGGCCGGTCGCCGTGCCGCGCTGGCGGGCGACGACGCTCACGTCCCTGCGGGAGATGCCGGCCTGCTCGAGGGCGGTGACCGCGGTCCCGGCCTCCGTCTCGGTGTCGTACAGGGCGACGATGGTCTTGTCGGACATCGGTCTTCCTTTCAGGTGTCTGGAACGCCGCCGGCATCGCCGGCGGGATCGGCGGGAAGCCGTCGGACCTCCGCCTCTTCGCGGCGCAGGGAGACGGGAACCGTGACGGTCTCCGTCTCGCGTCGGCGCCGCAGATGCACTTCCTCGCGGAGCACGAGGCGCGTCTCGACGACGAGCCTCTCCTCCACCACCGGAACCACGATCGTCCCGTCAGGCTCCTCCCGGACGGCGGGGACGGCCTCGACCTCCCGGTCCACCGGGACGCGGACCACCTCGACCGTCTCCCGCGTCAGGGACCGGACCACGCTGTCCGCGTGCGTGAGGACGCGCGTCGTGACCCGGACCCGGCCGCGGTCGACGGTCCTGACGCCGATGGCCGCCCGCTCCTCGAACAGCGGGAGCGTCCGCTGCCCGTCGTCCGTCCCGGGCTGCGGGGATCTCTCGTCCACGGCGTTCAGCCGAGACCCGGGAGGAGGATGACGGCCACGGCGATCACGCAGTGCCCGTTCGGATCGGCGACGGCCATCGGTCCTCCACGATACGTCGTGCGACTGAGGCCCTCCAGAACCGCTGGCCACGCCGATGGTTCCGCGGGACCGTCCCGCGCCGGGCGGCCTTGAACTTCCGATGCGTTTCGGGCTAGACCCTGCGGCCGGCCGCGACCCCCTCGGGTTCGGGGAACCATGCGCGTGCCCTCGCGGAGACCTCATGCCCAAGCGCACCGACATCCGGTCCATCGCCATCATCGGCGCCGGCCCCATCGTCATCGGCCAGGCGTGCGAGTTCGACTATTCGGGCGTGCAGGCGTGCAAGGCGCTGAAGGCCGAGGGCTACCGGGTGATCCTGGTGAACTCGAACCCGGCGACGATCATGACCGACCCGGGGCTGGCCGACGCGACCTACATCGAGCCGATCACACCCGAGATCGTGGCGAAGATCCTGGAGAAGGAACGGCCGGACGCGCTGCTGCCCACCATGGGCGGCCAGACGGCGCTGAACACCTCGATCGCGCTGGCCGAGAACGGCACCCTCGCCCGCCTCGGCGTCGAGATGATCGGCGCGAAGACCGACGTCATCAAGAAGGCGGAGGACCGTCTCCTCTTCCGCGAGGCGATGGACAGGATCGGCCTCGAGAGCCCGCGCTCACGCCTCGTGCGCACCTTCAAGGAGGCGCAGGAGGCGCTGGAGGCGACGGGCCTGCCCGCCATCATCCGCCCCTCCTTCACCCTGGCGGGAACGGGCGGTGGCATCGCCTACAACAAGGCCCAGTTCAAGGAGATCGTGGAGGGCGGCCTCGCCGCCTCGCCGGTGGGCGAGGTGCTGATCGAGGAGTCGGTGCTCGGGTGGAAGGAGTTCGAGATGGAGGTGGTCCGCGACTGCGCGGACAACTGCATCATCGTCTGCGCCATCGAGAACGTGGACCCGATGGGGATCCACACCGGCGACAGCGTGACCGTGGCCCCGGCGCTGACGCTGACCGACAAGGAATACCAGATCATGCGGGACGCCTCGATCGCGGTCCTGCGCGAGATCGGGGTCGACACCGGCGGGTCGAACGTCCAGTTCGCCGTGGATCCCGCGACCGGCCGCATGGTCGTGATCGAGATGAACCCGCGCGTCAGCCGCTCCTCGGCGCTGGCGTCGAAGGCGACCGGATTCCCGATCGCGAAGATCGCCGCCAAGCTCGCGGTCGGCTACACGCTCGACGAACTCACCAACGACATCACCGGCACGACCCCCGCGGCCTTCGAGCCGACCATCGACTACGTCGTGACCAAGATGCCGCGCTTCACCTTCGAGAAGTTCCCCGGCGCCGACCCGATGCTGACCACGTCGATGAAGTCGGTCGGCGAGGCGATGGCGATCGGGCGCACCTTCCAGGAGTCGCTCCAGAAGGCGCTGCGGTCCATGGAGACCGGCCTCGCCGGCCTCGACGAGGTCAAGATCCCCGGCGTCGACGGCGGGCCGAACGACGCGGACGCCATCCGCGCCGCGCTGTCGAAGCCGATCCCGGACCGGCTCCTCGTCGTGGCCCAGGCGTTCCGGCACGGCGCCACCGTCGAGGCGGTCCACGAGGCGTGCAGGATCGACCCGTGGTTCCTGCGCGAGGTGGAGACGATCGTCCGCGCCGAGGAGACGGTGCGCCACGGGGGCCTGCCCGCGGACGCGACCGGCTGGTCGCGGCTGAAGACGATGGGCTTCTCCGACGCGCGGCTGGCGGACATCGTCGGCCGGTCCGACGCGGAGGTCGCGGCCGCCCGGCGCGCGGCCGGCGTCACGCCGGTCTACAAGCGGATCG
>JBIJED010000504.1:0-3102 GCA_044343785.1 Azospirillales bacterium
CAGTCGCACGGGTCGTGGGGGGAATCAACGGAGGGCTTGGCGCGCCCTCAGGCCGCCGCCGGCAGCCCCACGATCGCGCGGGCCTCGGCCACGGTCGCCGGGCGACGGCCGTATTCGCCGGCGATGTCCGCGATCCGCGCCACCAGCGCGGCGTTGGAGGGGGCGAGCGTCGTGCGGTCGAGGCGGACGTTGTCCTCCAGCCCCGTGCGGCAGTGGCCGCCCAGTTCCAGGCTCCAGCGGTTCAGCGTGATCTGGTCGCGCCCGATGCCGGCTCCGGTCCAGGTGGCGTCGGGGGCGAGGCGCTTCAGCGTGGCGACGAAGAACTCGAACGCCGCCCGGTCGGCGGGCATGGCGTTCTTCACGCCCATCACGAACTGCACGTGCAGCGGACCGCGGATGCGGTCGGCGCGCGCCATCTCCACCGCCTTGAAGATCATGGAGAGGTCGAAGGCCTCCACCTCCGGCTTCACGCCGTGGGCCAGCATCTCCGACGCCAGCCAGTCGACCAGCTCGGGGCTGTTCTCGTAGACCCGGGTGGGGAAGTTGCACGAACCGGTGGAGAGCGAGCACATCTCGGGCTTCAGCGGGATCATGCCGCCCCGCTCCCGCCCGGTGCCCGACCGGCCGCCGGTCGACAGCTGGACGATCATCCCCGGGCAATGGCGGCGAACGCCCTCCATCAGCCGGGCGAAGCGCTCGGGCGAGGAGGAGGGCGTGCCGTCGTCGTTGCGCACGTGGGCGTGGACGAGGGTGGCGCCCGCCTCGAAGGCCGCATGGGTCGATTCCACCTGCTCCGCGACCGTGATCGGCACCGCCGGATTGTCGGACTTCTGCGGAAGCGAACCGGTGATCGCGACGGTGATGATGCAGGGCGTGGTCATGGAATGCGCACGGACGGTGGACCCGGGGACCGCAACATGGCCCGCCCCGGCGGACCGCACCATGGCGAAACCGGCGGGTCCGTCACGCGTCGTCCGACGGGCAAGGGACCGGTGCCGACGACCATGGCGCTCCCGGTCCGGACGGCGGATCATGGGGAAAGACGCCTCGGGGGTGCCCCATGCCGAAACTGTCCGCCAACCTCGGGTTCCTGTTCGACGACCGGCCGATCCTCGACCGCGTGGCGGCCTCGGGCGCCGCGGGGTTCCGGGCGGTGGAGTTCCACTGGCCGTTCGCGATCCCGCCCGCCGCGATGCGCGCGGCGCTGGCCGCCGCGGGGACGGTCCCGCTCGCGGTCAACGTCCCCCTCGGCGGGCCGGAGGACTTCGGCCTCGCCTCCGCCCCCGGGCGCGAGGCGGCGTTCCGGGAGACCTTCGAGACCGCGCTGGACTGGGTCGTCGCCGTCGGCGGCACGGCCGTCCACTGCGTCGCCGGCGTCGCGGCGGAGGTGACGAGGCACCACCGCGACACGCTGACGGCCAACCTCGAGGCGGCGGCCGGACGGGCGGCGCCGCACGGCATCGGGATCCTCGTCGAGATGATCAACCAGCGCGACCGGCCGGGCTTCGTCATCCGCTCCATCGAGGAGGCGGCGGCCATCGTGCGCGACACGGGCCACGCGAACGTCCGCGTGATGTTCGACACCTATCACGTCCAGATCATGCAGGGCGACGTGGTGCGGCGGCTGGAACGGCACCTCGACGTGATCGGCCATGTGCAGGTCGCGGCCGTGCCCGACCGGGGCGAGCCCGATGCGGGCGAACTCGACCACGCCTTCGTGCTGTGCGAACTCGACCGGCTCGGCTACACCGGCCGGGTCGGGGCGGAGTACCGTCCGCGCGCCGGCCGGACCGAGGACGGCCTCGGCTGGCGCGACCGTCTGGCCGCCCGCGGCGTCGTCTGGACGTGACGGGGAAAGAGCCCCCACCCATCGACCGCGAACAGCGGTCGATGGGTGAGGGTCCGCCGCACCTCGACATCATGGGAATCAGCAGAATGCACATCACCTTCGCCGGCCGCCGCGTGATCGTCACGGGAGCGGCCCAGGGCATCGGGCGCGGCATCGCGACGGCCTTCGCCGACGCCGGCGCGCACGTCCTCGCCTTCGACCGCGACGCCGACGGGCTGGCGGCCGTCGCCGCGCGCGCCGAGACCCGGGCGCTCGACCTCGGCGACCGGGCGGCCGTGCTGCGGACGGTGGCCGGGGTCGGCCCGGTGGACGTGCTGGTCAACTGCGCCGGCGGGGTGCGGGGGCAGGTGGCCCGGCCGCTGGAGGACGTGGGCGAGGACGATTGGCGCGTCATCTTCGAGGCGAACGTCGACGCGGCGTTCCACTGCGCCCAGGCGGTGGCACCGGGGATGAAGGCGGCCGGCCGGGGCCGGATCGTCAACATCTCGTCGGGTGCGGGCCTGCGGCCCAGCCTGACCGGCATCCAGGCCTACACGGCGGCCAAGCACGCGCTGGTGGGGCTGACGAAGCAGCTGTCGTTCGAACTCGGCCCCTTCGGGATCACGACGAACAGCGTCGCCCCCGGCTTCGTGCGCTCCAACCCCGCGACCGAGAGCCAATGGGAGAGCTATGGCGCCGAGGGCCAAAAGCGGCTGGTGGAGGGCACCCACACGCGACGGCCGGGCACGCCCGCGGACATCGCGAACGCGGTCCTGTTCCTGGCGTCCGAGCAGGCGTCGTGGATCAGCGGCCAGATCCTGTCGGTGGACGGCGGGCGGTCGTAGGGTCGGCTATCCCGCCGCCCTCACCGGCGGCGTCAGCGACGGCCGCGCGTTCAGCCGCTCCACCTCGAACCCGGCGGTGCGCTTGTAGTCGGCCGCGATCCTCTCCAGCTCGGCACGCGGGATCACGTCCTCGACGTTCGAGAAGCCGCCGGGCGCCCGCTCCTCCGCCAGCTGCATCACCTGTTCCGGCCCGTTGCCGCGGTTCGCCAGCACGATGCGCGAGGTGGGCGGGCGGCGGTCCTCCTCGTAGCGGGCGAGGCCGGTCTCGACGTCCGGCGCCGTCGCGAGGTGCCAGGCGATGGTGCGGGCGTCGAGGATCGCCTGCGAGGCGCCGTTCGAGCCGATGGGATACATCGGGTGCGCGGCATCGCCGAGAAGGGTCACCCGACCGAAGGTCCAGCGCTCCAGGGGATCCCGGTCGACCATCGG
>JBIJED010000505.1:0-3097 GCA_044343785.1 Azospirillales bacterium
AGGTTGTGGAACTGGAGCAGGAAGCGACGCAGGAAGCCCGGCCCGCTCACCGCCGGCAGCCGGTTCGGCCCGTGGACCGACAGCCGCCGCGCCGCCTCCGTCGCGCCCAGCCCGCCGGGGGCGGACCCGAGGCGCCGCATCGCGTCGTCGGCTTCCAGCGCATGCCAGGGCGGTGCGGCCGCACCGGCGGGGACCGCGACCGGACCGGCCGGGGCGGCGTCTGCGGCGGTTGGGTTCGTCAAGGGGTCCATCGCTCGTCGGTCGGGGGCCGTCCCGGGCGGCGTCGGGTCCGCCGCCCTGGCCCGACACCCTAACAGGCGGCCGGTGCGGCCCGATCGACGCGCGTCGGTCGGCGGGCGGATTCCCCGGGCCACCCGGACGGGGACGCCCGTTCGATCACGGTGTCGGGGTGGGGCTCACCGCCCCCGATCGGGGACCGGCGCCGGCGTCGCCTGCATCAGATGGGCGACCACCAGCCGGGCGCGAAGGCGAGCGCCGGCTCCTCCCGTGCGACAGCGCTCGGGCGCGGTCACGCCTCGACCTCGAGCCGGCCGTCGGCCTCGGTGCCGAGGCAACGGGCGAGGTGGGCCATCGTGGACGAGGCGCTGGAGGTTCTGTCGCCGGACTTCGACCCGCTCGACGCGCGCATCGGCCGGCCCTCCATCCCGC
Source organism: Azospirillales bacterium (assembly GCA_044343785.1). Classification (GTDB taxonomy): domain Bacteria; phylum Pseudomonadota; class Alphaproteobacteria; order Azospirillales; family Azospirillaceae; genus CANGXM01. Next base: position 670 of record JBIJED010000505.1, read on the forward strand.
CGCCGTCAGCGCGCGATGGACACGGTGTGGAAGAGGGGGGCGACCCTCGATGTCCATGGTCAGGCCCCTGACCGCCGGCTGGGCCAGCCAGAACCGGGTGTCGTCGGAGATCGGGGCGATCCAGGTCGAACAGCACCGAGCGGACGATCTGGTCGCGGTTCAGCGCGTGGATGATCGCGCGGCGCACGCGGACGTCGTCCGTCGGCGGTCGCTGCACGTTCATCGGGAAGCTCCGGGAGAAGCCGGGCTGCGGCACCCGAACCATCTGGATGCCGGCCCGCTTGAGGTTGTCGACCTGCGAGAGGACCGGGAAGTGGGTGAAGTTCACCTCGCCCGAGCGCAGCGCGTGCAACCGGGTCGACGCCTCCGGCACCTCGCGGACCACGATCTCGTCGAGGTTCGCCATGAAGGCGCCCCAGGGGGACTTCAGCCGGATGGCGACCGGGATCACCCTTTTCATCATGAGGGATTGATTTCGCACACGAGGCCCAAGCCGGAGAAGAACCCTCTCTCCCGGCGGAGCCTCGCGAACGTCGCTTCGCTATTTCGGACCCCACCTTGCGGCCGCTTCGCCCGTCGGCTTCATTGGGGGCATGACCACGCGAACGGACGGCGCTCCCGCCCCCCTCATTCCCGACGTCGCCGCCCGGACCGGGACGGCGGCGACATCGGCCGTCGCCGGCGCCCTGCTGCTCGTCGGCGGCGCCGTCATGGCGGGCGAGGCGGGGGGCTGGCGCACGGCCGCGCTCTGGATCGTCGCCGCGGCGCTCGGCCTCGTCCTCCACCACGCCGCCTTCGGCTTCACCGCCGGCTACCGCGACCTGCTCGCCCGCGGGGCGGCGGCGCCGGTACGGGCGCAGATCCTCCTCCTCGGCCTCCTCGCCCTGGTCGCCTGGCCGGCGATCGACGCGGGCACGCTGGCCGGGCAACCGGTCCGCGGCTTCGTCCTGCCGATGGGCCTCGAACTCGCGCTCGGCGCCTTTCTTTTCGGCGTCGGCATGCAGGTTGCGGGCGGCTGCGCGTCGGGCACGCTGCAGGCGGCGGGCGGCGGATCGCTCCGCCCCCTCCTCACGCTGGCCGCCATCGTCGCCGGGGCCACCGCGGCCGCGGCGACCTTCGGGGCGTGGGCCGGGCTGCCGGACCTGCCGGCCGTCTCCCTGCCGCGTTCGCTCGGCCTCTGGCCGGCGCTGGCGCTCCAGATCGCCCTGCTGGCCGCCCTGTGGATCGCCGCCGGCGCGGTCGAGCGGCGGGCCGGGGCGGCGCCGCGCCCGCTCTTGCGCCTTCCCGGCGCGTCGCTGGCGCGCGGGCCCTGGCCGCTCGGCTGGGGGGCGGTCGCGCTGGCCGCCCTCATGCTGCTCACGCTGGCGCTCGCCGGCCGGCCCTGGGCGATCACCCAGGCCTTCGCGGTGTGGGGAAGCTGGGCGGTCGACGCGGCCGGCCTCGACGACCCGCACTTCTGGCCCTACTGGGAGACGCCGACCCGCGTCGACCTGCTCCACCGCCCATTCTGGGCCGACGTCACGTCGGTCATGGACCTGGGCGTCATCGTCGGCGCACTCGCCGCCGCCGGGCTCGCCGGGCGGTTCGCTTTCCGCTGGCGCCTCCGGCCCGGGGAGGCCGCCTCGGCGCTCCTCGGCGGGCTGGCGCTCGGCTTCGGCGCCACCATGGCGACGGGCTGCAACATCGGCGCCTTCGTCTCCGGCATCGCCTCGGGAAGCCTCCACGGCTGGATCTGGATCCTCGCCGCGTTGCCCGGCAACGCGCTCGGCCTGCGGCTGCGCCCCCTCTTCGGCCTCGACGGCCCGAACCCACGCCAGACCCCGTAAGGACGGACACCGCCCGATGCGAAGGATCGCCCTCGCCCTGACGCTTCTCGCCCTCTTCGCGACCCCCGCATTGGCGCAGCAGCAACCGGCCCCCGCCCCGCTGATCGCCCAGGGCTGCGCCGGCTGCCACGGGCAGGCCGGCGCGGGCGTCGGCGGCACGCCCGCCATCGCCGGCACCGACCGGGCGACCTTCCTCGCGACATGGGCCGCGTTCCGGGCGAACGAGCGACCGGCGACCATCATGAACCGCATCGCGCGGGGCTACACCGACGCCGAGGTGGCGGCGCTGTCAGACTATTTCGCGAGCGTGAAGTGAGGACGACCGCAATGACCACGCTCTCCCGCCGCCGCTTCGGCCTCCTGGCCGGCTCCGCTGGCGCCCTCGTCGCCGCCCCGCACGTCGCCCGCGCCCAGGCCGGGCGGCCGCGCCTGCTGATCGTCGGCGGCGGGTTCGGCGGTGCGTCGGCCGCCCGCTACGCCCGCGCCGCCTTCCCGCAGGTGGACGTGACGCTGGTGGAGCCGAACACCAGCTTCGTCACCTGCCCCTACGGCAACCTCGTGATCGCGGGCGCCCGACAGCCGGCGATCACGAGGTTGCCGTA
>JBIJED010000506.1:0-3090 GCA_044343785.1 Azospirillales bacterium
GGCTTCTCCAACCGCATGAGCGACACCGCCGTCGCCATGGCCAAGGTGGGGTGAGCGGTCGCGGGGCGGGCGTCCCGCTCCGCGCGATCGCCTGCCATGGTACGCGTTCCCGCGTCCGGTCGTTGATCCGGACGCGGGAAAGCATTACATCCATCGAACGTGAATGCTTCGACCCGACCGGGTGGAGTTGAACCATGGCTGTCTCTTCCGTCGGCTCGTCCGGCGCCGAACTCGCCGGCCTGTCCCAGCTCTCCCGCAGCCGTCAGGCCGAACAGGCGGCCCAGCGCCGGATCGCCACCGGCTCGCGCGTTCCGGGCGCCGACGTCGACGGTGCGGCCTTCGCCGTCGGCCAGGGCATTCAGGGCGACATCGGCGGCCTCGGCGCGGTCAACCAGCAGCTGGGCCAGGCCCGCGGCGTCACCGGCACGGCGCTGGAAGCGGCCACCAGCATCTCCGACACGCTGACCCAGGCGCGCTCGACCCTGGTGAAGCTCGCAGACGGCAACCTGTCGGCCGACCAGCGCGCCCAGTACAGCGCCGATCTCCAGCGCCTGGGCGGCGAGATCGGGAACTTCATCGGGAACGCCGGCGTCAACGGCCGGAACCTCGTCCAGGCCGGGTCGAACGGTTCGACCGTCGGCGATGCGGAGGGCGGGCAGATCACGCTCTCCAACGCCGGCCTCACCGCCGCCGCGGCCTCGACGGCGCTGGGCGGCGGCGGCACGATCGGTGCCGGGCAGGCGGCCTCGCTGCTCCAGAACGGCGGCGGCCTCGACCAGATCTCGCGGCAGGTGGGCGACGCGCTGGTGAACATCGCGGGCGACCAGCGCCGCATCGACAATCAGCGCCAGTTCAACAGCGCGCTGTCCGACGCGAACACGGCCGCCGCCGGTGCGGTCGGCGACGCCGACGTCGCGCGGGAGGCGACGGCCGCCGCGGGCGACAGCGTGCGCAGCCAGCTGGGCATCGCGGTGCAGGCCGCGGCCACGCGGCGTCGCGGGAACATCGTCGACCTGTTCGTCTGATCGTCCCGCCCGCTTGACGGGCCGGCCCGGCCCGGGCCAACTCCCCGCCGACCAACCGGCCGGGAGAACATCCGCCATGAACGCCGACGATCTGCGCGCCCTTCAGGCGCCGCTGAAGGACCGCTATCGCGCGGAGCCGGATGCCGCCGTCGTGACCCTGCGCGCGTCGGGCTCGCTCGACGCCGACGGCATCGCCTGCCGGGTCGAGACGGGCCGTGCGCTCGTCGAGGCGGGCCTGCACCCGGCCAGCGGCGGCCCCGGCACCCAGGCCTGTTCGGGCGACATGCTGCTGGAGGCGCTGGCCGCCTGCGCCGGGGTGACGCTGAAGGCCGTGGCGACCGCGATCGGCTTCTCCTTGCGCGGCGGGGCGGTGCGGGTGGAGGGCGACCTCGACTTCCGCGGCACGCTCGGCGTGGCCAAGGACGCGCCGGTCGGCTTCCGCGCCATCCGCCTCGCCTTCGACCTCGACACCGACGAGCCGCAGGAGCGGATCGACCAGTTGCTCAAGCTCACCGAACGCTACTGCGTCGTCTACAAGACGCTCGCCCAGCCGCCCGCCCTCAACGTCTCGGCGGCGGCGGCGTGACGCCGACGGAGGCGTTGGTCGCCTTCGCGCTGGCGGCCGGGCTCCTCACCGTCACCCCCGGGCTGGACACGGCACTCGTGCTGCGGACGGCGGCGGTGGAGGGCGGGCGGCGTGCGTTCCTGACGGGCCTGGGGATCTGCACGGGCTGCCTCGCCTGGGGCGTGGTCGCGGCGCTGGGGCTCGGCGCGCTTCTGGCAGCGTCGGAGGCCGCCTACACCCTCCTGCGCTGGGCGGGGGCGGCCTATCTCCTCTGGCTCGGCGCACGCATGATCCTCGGCGCCCGTGCCGGCCTCGACACGGGCGGCCCGGGCGCGGCGTCCGGCGCCCCATCCGGCGTGTCCACGTCGCCCCTCGGCTGGTTCGTCCGCGGCGTCGTCACCAACGTCCTCAACCCGAAGGTCGGTGTGTTCTACGTGACCTTCCTGCCGCAGTTCCTGCCGGCGGGCGTGGAGGTCGTGTCGTTCGGCGTGCTGCTGGCCGCCATCCACGCGGCGGAGGGCGTGCTGTGGTTCACCGCCCTCATCCTCGCCACCCGCCCGCTCGCCGCCGCGTTCCGCCGCCCGGCCGTGGTGCGGACGCTGGACCGGGTGACGGGCGGCGTGCTGATCGCCTTCGGCCTGCGGCTGATGCTGGACGGTCGGCGGCCCTGAAGGCCCCCGGTGGCGGCCGAGGGGGTCGGCCGCGTCGATGGTCGGAAAGTTCCGCATTTGTTCTTGCCAAGCCGGACGTGCTCCGGCATCGTCATTCTCGCCTTGGTTGAGGAGAATGCGCGATGGGCGCGCCGTCCCCCACCCTCCCTTCCGCCCCCCGCTCCGGCGGCGACCGGCGGTCCGCCGACCGCCACGGGCGCGTGCTCGTCGCCGTCCGCGCCTACGACCGGCGCGACCCCGACGGCAGCGGCATCCAGCACGTGCAGGCGCATCAACGCGGCGCGCCAGAGAGCAAGACGAAATGGGAGCGGGCTTGGGAGCACCATCCCAATCGGGAATGGCGCGAACGGATCGTCGGCACCGAATCGGAAGTCAAGGACAACGATCACGGTTATCGAAGCGGCTCAAAAGACGGATCGTAAGCTCGTGGCCGGTATCAGATCAACAATAGAACTTTCATAGATTCAGGATGGAAGGACAAGAACACCGGTCAGTGGACCAAAAGAGCAAATTCCTTCGGCGTGACGTCTGAACAAGAGTTCCTCGTCAACGAAAATGCACAGGAGGAAGCACTTACTGATGTTCTCCGCGCGTATGAGAGACAGCTCGTCGCAAATGGCGTGATGAAGTTCGCAGGTCAGAGCGTCAACGCGCTTGATGGGAGCACGATTCGGGTAACCACATCCGGGCTCGTCGCCGCGTCACACCGGGAAGGTACGGAGACAGTCCGGCGTTACTTCGAACACCGGTCCGAAGGGCGTCCGCCACCGGTAAGCGAAGAGGGCAAACGCACGGATGTGTCGAAGTTCAATGAGATCGAGCGTCGGCT
>JBIJED010000507.1:0-3073 GCA_044343785.1 Azospirillales bacterium
GGTCGGTCGCCTCGTCGACGTCTCCCAGCACCTGCGCGCGCTGATGGACGAACCGGGCATGCTCGAGGGCATGGCGGGCGCCATCGCCCGTGCCGACGAGGTGCGCCGCCCCGTGCCCGACCAGCGCGAAATCGTGGCCGCCAAGCGGCGCTTCCCGGACGGCCGCAACTTCCGGTGACCGGGGCGCCCTTGTGCCCGCCCGCCGCCGTCACGACATCTGCCTCGCAACCCGGGTCCACGCTGCGCGGAGCGCTCCCTTGATCGTCGTCGCCCTGCTCGTCATCATCATCGGCATCCTGCTGACCGAGGGGCTCATCGGCGCGCTGTTCGGCATTCCGCTGATCCTGCTGGGCATCCTGCTGCTCGTCCTCGGTCTCTTCTTCGGCGGGCTCAAGGCCGTCTTCGCGGCGTTCACCCGGCGTTGAACCGGGCGGTCGTTGTCATGACGATGTCGCCGTCCGGCTGTTAAGGATCCGTTCCGACGACGGAGCCACGGGACGGCGGATGCGGATCGGTCTGGCGCTGGGCAGCGGCGCGGCACGCGGCTGGGCGCATCTCGGCGTCCTGCGGGCCCTCGCCGAGGGCGGGATCGAACCCGACGTGATCGCGGGGACCTCGGTCGGCGCGCTCGTCGGCGCCGCATGGCTGACCGACCAGGTGGATCCGCTGTCCGCCTGGGCCCGGTCGATCGGCCTCATGGGCCTCGTGCCGCTCCTCGACCTCACGCTGTCGCGCGGCGGCCTCCTCACCGTGTCGAAGCTCTTCGACCGGTTCCGCAACCCGCTGACCGACGTGCCGATCGAGACCCTGCGCCGGCCCTTCGGCGTCGTGGCGACGGAACTCTCCACGGGCCGGGAGGTCTGGATCCGCGAGGGGCCGATGCTGGAGGCGGTCCACGCCTCGGTCGCGATCCCCGGGCTGATCCCCGCGGTGCGCCACGAGGACCGGTGGCTGGTCGACGGCGCGCTGGTCAACCCGGTTCCCGTCTCCCTCGCCCGCGCCATGGGGGCGACGATGGTGATCGCGGTGAACCTGAACGGCGACCTGTCCGGCCTGCCGCGCATCACCCGGCACGTGCGCCATCGCCCGGTCGCCGTGCCGGAGAACCCGCTCGCCCAGTTCGGCGTGAGGATCGGCGCCACCACCCGGGCGCTGGCCCAGCAGATGTTCAAGCCCCGCGGCCCGGCGCCCGGCGTGCTCGAGGCGCTCGCCGGCTCGCTCGACATCATGCAGGACCGGATCACCCGCGCGCGGCGCGCCGGCGAGCCGGCCGACGTGGTGATCACCCCGCCCATCGGCCACATCGGCGTGCTCGACTTCGACCAACCGGACGAGCTGGTCCGCCTCGGCTACGAGGCGACGCTCGCCATGCGGCCCGCCATCGACCTCGCCGTCCGGACGGCGCGGCGGATCGAGGGGCCGCCCGAGCCGTCCAACGACGGCGCGCCCGTCAGGGCGCCCAGGCGGGGGCGGTGAGGCGCCGCCTGCCGTCGGCGTCCAGCGTCGCGTCCGGCGCGTCGAGCGCCTCCCGGTCCCAGAGCTTGCAGGTGACGGTCTTGTGCTTCTGGTCGAGCCCCTCGCAGTAGTTCGTGTACTCGCAGAGCCGGACCTCGTCGCCCCGTCCGAGCCGGACCTTGAGGAACCAGTCCGGATCGGCCAGCGACTGGCGCGCGAAGGCGACGACGTCCGCCGTCCCGTCCTCGAGCAGGGCGAGGGCCTGGCGGAACCCGTGCAGGCCGCCCGCCACGACCACGGGCGTGTCGAACCCCGCCGCCCGCACCGCCGCCCGGACCCCGGCCGTCGCCGGAACGTTCCGTCCGAACGGGCCCTTCGCGTCGGACAGGTGCTGCGGCATGCACTCGTAGCCTGACGGTCCGGTGTAGGGGTAGGCGGCCCATCCCACCTTGGGCTGGGCCGCGTCGTCGAACTTGCCGCCGCGCGAGAGCGACAGGAAATCCATGCCGGCCTCGGCGAAGCGGGCACCGAACCAGGCGGCCTCCTCGGGGCCGTTGCCGCCGTCGATGCACTCGTCCGCGAGATAGCGGCACCCGACGACGAAGTCCCGGCCGACCCGGTCGCGCACGGCGCCGTAGACCTCCAGCGGGAGGCGGACGCGGTTCTCCCGCGCGCCGCCGTAGCCGTCCGGGCGATCGTTCCTGGCCGAGAGGAAGGACGCCATCGTGTAGGCGTGGGCGTAGTGGAGCTCGACGCCGTCGAAGCCCGCGTCCCTGGCCCGGGCCGCCGCGTCGGCGAACAGGCCGGGAAGCGCCTGCGGAAGGTCGCGGACGTGGGGCAGGTGCATGTCGGTCACCCGTTCCCGGTAGCCCATGCGCAGGCTGTCCCGGTCCCGGTCGTCGAGGTGCGCCTCGGCCTGCGCGACCGGCATGGCGAGGAGGCGGGCCCGCGCCGCCGCCTCGTCCGGCATGCCGAGCGCCTCCATCAGCGCGGGCGTGATCCGCAGGTGCCGGCCGAAGAAGGTCTCCGGCTGCGGGCGGCGCCGGATCGAGAGGAAGTCGATCAGCTGGATGAACAGCCGGGTCCGCCCGCCGGACGCCGCGCGGACGGCGTCGACCACCCGGCGCAGGCCCGGAACGTATCGGTCGTCGCCGATGCGCAGCAACGGACCCGACGGGATGTCGCGGATGCCGGTCGCCTCCACGACGATGGCGCCAGGACGCCCGCGGGCGAAGCGCGCGTACCAGTCGACGACGGCGTCGGTCACCTCGCCCTCCTCGGTCGCCCGCCACGGGACCATGGCCGGAACCCAGGTCCGCTGGTCGAGGCGCAACGGTCCGTGCGCCAGCGGGCGGAACATCGTCGAGGCGTCCGCCTCGGCGGCGGTCGGCCACGGCCCGCCCTGGGGCTCGTGGGGGATGCGCTCGGGCGGCTTCCACATGGCGGTGGCCTCGCTTGAGGACGGGACAGGATATTTTAAACATGAAACATCTCGTCCGGCGCAAGCGGCCGGAAGTCGCCGTCGGCCGACCGATCCCGACGGTCCCCTCGGACCCGGACCGGCAATGCCGCGCGTCCTCCTTGCCCTCCTCGTCGTCCGGGACGGCGACTTCACGGT
>JBIJED010000508.1:0-3071 GCA_044343785.1 Azospirillales bacterium
GCCGCACGGCTTCAACATCGGGGCGGCGCGCCAGCCGGGCGGGTGCCTGAACAGCCAGCACAGCCACGAGACGGCGGAGGTGTTCGTCGTCCACAGCGGCCACTGGCGCTTCCTGTTCGGTGCGGAGGCGGGCAGCGACGGGCACCTGGACGCCGGTCCGGGCGACGTGGTGACGGTGCCGGTGCACATGTTCCGCGGCTTCGCCAAGCGGGACGAGGGCACCGGCTTCCTGTGGGTGGTTCTGGGCGGCGACGACCCGGGCAAGGTGACCTGGGCGCCCCGGGTGTTCGACCTCGCCCGGCAGTACGGGCTCGTCCTTCTGAAGGGCGGGCGGCTGGTGGACACCACGGTCGGCGAGACGGTGCCGGCGGGGGCGGAGCTGGAGACGGCCCCCACGGCCGAACAGATCGCGCGCCTCGCCACGCCGTCGCTCGACCGCCTCGCGCAGGGGGTGGTGCGGGGCGCCGACATGCGGGGTTTTCCGGGCTCGCCGCTGGCGGGGCCGGGGGTGGAGGAATGCCCGGTGATCGTGCCGACCGAGACGGCGGACGGGTTCCCGGCGGGTCCGGTCACGGGCTGGTGGCGGCACGGGTTCAACCTGCGCTGCCTGAAGCTGGCGACGGGGGCCGTGGTGCCGGCGCACGTGCGGGGCGAGGAGGAGGTGGTGTTCGTGCATTCGGGGACGCTGGCGGTGACGACCGACCGCGGCACGGCGACGATGGCGGCGGGCGACACCTTCACCACGCCCAAGGGGGCGGCGCGCTCGTTCCGGGCGCTGTCGTCGGACGGGGTCGTGGCCTACGTGGTCCGCGGCGGCGACGCCGCCGGGCCCGTGCGTTTCGTCGGGGCGAAGGCGGCCTGAGGACGGAAGACCCCTCAGATCCCGTAGAAGCCGCGCCCGTTCTCCGACAGGATCATCCGCCGCCGCGCCTCGCCGAGGCGCTTCGGGATCGCCTGGCGCGGGTCGTCGAAGTCCCAGTGGGGATAGTCGCTGGCGAACAGCACCCGGTCCCAGCCGATCCAGTCGAGCGTCGTCTCCAGGTCGGCGAAGGCGGGCGGCTCCTCCACCGGCTGGGTCGAGACCCAGAAATGGCGCCTGAGGATCGCGGACGGCGGCTCGCGCACGTCCTGCAATTCCCCGTGCCGCGCCCGCTCCCAGATGCGGTCGAGCCGCCACGCCAGCGCCGGGATCCAGGCGAAGCCGGCCTCGATCAGCAAGATGCGCAGCGTCGGGAACCGCGCGAACACGCCCTCGAAGATCAGGCTGGCCACCAGCGCCTGGGTGGAGGCCGCGTGCTCCACCCCCTCCTCCAGATAGAAGGAGGGGAAGCCGCCGTTGGTCATCGGCCAGCCCGAATAGCCGAAGACGTGGATGCCGAGCGGCAGCCCCGCCTCGCACGCCGCCTCGAAGACCGGCCAGTAGCGGCGTTGGCCCATCGGCTCGGCCGTGCGGGACAGCATGAGCACGTGGGCGAAGCGGCGGTCGCCCGCGCGGCGCCGGATCTCGGCCGTCGCCGCCGGCCCGTCCTCGTAGGGGACGACGACCGAGGCGCGCAGGCGCGGCTCGGCCGCCACCATCGCCTCCACCTGCCAGTCGTTGTTGGCGCTGGCCATCGCGGCGGAGAAGGCGGCGTTGGTGTCGCCCTGGCCGGTCGGGGCGAGCGGGTTCATCACCGCGAAGTCGATGCCGTAGAGATCGAGCAGCTGTTCGCGGATGAAGGGCACGTCGCTGCCCGGCGGCCCGCCGCCCGGCGGCCAGGCGTCGCGCCGGCAGGCGAGCGGCTGGGCCTTGGGATAGGGCACGCCCTTGTGGAACCCGTGGCGCTGGCGCGGGCCGATGGTGGTCAGGTGCTCCCACCAGCGGCGCGACAGGAAGGGCTTCAGATCCTCCGGCGCGGCCAGCTTGGGATGGATGTCGCAGTCGACCAGCGAGAGCCGGGTTCCGGCGGTGGCGAGGAGGTCGGGCGTCACGCTGTCCATGCGGCGGCCTCCCGGAGGCGCGGGTACGTCGAGAGCGGATTGTCGGTGAGCATGCGCCGGACGAGGTCGGCGGGAAAGCCCGGCGGCATCGGATCGTCCCCGTCGAAGCGCCAGTGCGGGTGGTCGGAGGCGAACAGCAGCGCGTGGGGCGCGTCGATCATCGACAGGATGCGGGCGACCGTCGCCGGATCGTCCGGCGCGTCGAAGGGCTGGGCCGTGAGGCGGACCCGTTCGCGCACGATCGCCGACGGCGGCCGGTCGACCCACGGCACCTCCGGCCGCAGCGCGCGCCAGAACTTGTCGATCCGCCACAGGAAGGCGGGCAGCCAGGTCACCCCGCTCTCGACCAGCACGACCGTCAGGTCGGGCACCGCCCCGAACACGCCCTCGGTCACGAGGCTCGCGAGGGCCGACTGGAAGGCCTGGGACTGCGCCGCCTCCTCCTCGGCGAGGTGGCCGGGCCAGCCGATGGAGGTGGGGGGCTGGCGATAGGCGCTGCCGGCGTGGATCGCGAGCGGCAGGCGATGGCGCGCGCACGCCCGCCACACCGGCCACCAGCGCCGCTGGCCCGGCGGCTGGGGCATCATCGCCGGCACCAGCACCTGCACGAAGCGCGGATCGGGGGCGAGGCGCTCGATCTCCGCCACCGCCGCCTCGACCGACTGGAGGGGCACGACGATCGCGGCGCGCAAGCGCGGATCGCGGTCGAGCCATTCGGCCCGGATCCAGTCGTTGAGCGCCCGGGCCAGCGCCACCGCCATGTCCTCGTTGAACAGCATGGTCACCGGGAAGGTGGGGTTCAGGATGGCGCGATCGACGCCCCGGCGCCCGAAGACGGCGGCGCCCACCGCCGCGGCGTCGGACGGCGGGCGCCCGGCGGCGTCGCGGACGTCCGCCCGGACGCTCGTGGGGGCCGTCGGGGGGTAGAGCATGCTCTCCAGCCCGTCGAACCCGCGCTCGGCCAGGTGGGCCGCCCAGAACGGATCGAGATGCGGGCGCAGGGCCGCCATCGAGGGGACTGCCGGGTGGACGTCGCAGTCGATCCGGAGGGTCATGGGGCGGCCGACCCTCTCCCCCATGACCCTCCGGAT
>JBIJED010000509.1:0-3064 GCA_044343785.1 Azospirillales bacterium
GCACGGGAACCAGGGTCCCCGGCTGGAGGCCGACGGGCCCGGTCTGGCGGTGCTGCCCGGCCCCGTTCCCTGGGCGGTCGATCCGGCGACGGGGGCCTGCGGCCGGCTCCTGCTCGATCTGCCGCCGCCGGTCCTCGCGGTGATCCTGGCGGCCCCGCCGGTTCCGGCCGAGGCGGCGGCGGCCGTGGCCGACACCCTCAGGCGCCGCTTTCCCGACGGGTCGGTGGCGCCGCCGCGCGCGGACGTCGTCGTCACCGTCGACACCGCACCGCCGGTGCCGGTCCTCCGGCTGGCCAGCCGGACGCTGCCGCCGCTCGCGACCTGGGGCCGCCGCGGGCCGCCGGTCGGGGAACGGGTGGATGCGGCGTGGCTCTCGTTCGACTACGGCGGCACGGAGATCGCCGCCGGCACCCCGCCGGCCGACGTCCGCCGTGTCGTCGACGGCACGGTCCTCGTCCACCGGCGCCAGCCGGGCGCCGAACAGGCCGCCCTGTCGCGCCTCGCCGCGCTGGGCTTCGGGCGGCCGGATCCGCATCTGGCGCCCCGGCTGGCGAAGGCGCTGGAGGGCGGTGCCATCACCTTCCCGCTCGCCTACGCCCCGCGGACATATGGGGAGATCGCCCCCGTCGATCCGCTGCGCTGGCCGGCGTTCGTGCATCGCGACGTGCCCGATCTCGAGGCCGCCGGCTGGCGGGTGCTGGTCGGGGCCGACTTCCGCCACCGCACGGTCGCGGCCGGCGGCGACTGGCAGGCCGACGTGGAGGACCGGGGCGGGTGGTGGTTCTCGCTCGACCTGGGGATCGAGGTCGAGGGCGAGCGCATCGCGCTCCTGCCCGTTCTGGTCTCGGCGCTCGCCGGGCTGGGCCCCGGGGGTGTGCCGCGGGGTCTCGCCGCCGACGGAACCCTCTACGCGCCCCTGCCGGACGGCCGGACCCTGGCCATTCCGTTCGAGCGCGTGCGGCGCCTCGTCGAGGTGCTGTTCGACCTGTTCGCCGAGCGGCCCCCCGGCGCCGCGTTCGACCTGTCGCTGGTCCAGGCGCTGGCGCTGGAGGAGATCGCCGAGGCGACGCGGCTGCGCCGGATCGGCGGGACGCGGCTGCGCGACCTCGCCGCCGGCCTGCGCGACGGCGGGCCGGGCGCCGGCACCCGGGCGGAGCCGGCGGGGCTGCGGGCCGAACTGCGCCCCTATCAGCGCGTGGGCTTCGGATGGATGGGGTTCGTCGCCGAGCACGGGCTGGGCGGCGTGCTGGCCGACGACATGGGCCTCGGCAAGACGGTCCAGACCCTCGCCCACGTGCTGGCCGAGAAGGCGTCCGGCCGCATGGAGGCGCCGGTCCTGGTGGTGGCGCCCACCAGCCTCGTGGCGACGTGGCGGGACGAGGCGGCGCGCTTCACGCCGGACCTGCGCGTGGTGATCATGCACGGGCTGAAGCGCCCGCGGGACCGGTCCGCGTTCGACGGGGCCGATCTGGTCGTCACCACCTATCCGCTGCTCCCCCGCGACGCCGACCTGCTGGGCGCGGTCACGTGGCACGCGGTCGTCCTCGACGAGGCGCAGGCGATCAAGAACCCGACGTCGCAATGGACGCGCGTCGCCTGCCGCCTGAAGGCCGGCCACCGGCTGTGCCTGACCGGGACGCCGGTCGAGAACCATCTGGGCGAGATCTGGTCGCTCTTCGCGTTCCTCATGCCGGGCCTGCTCGGCGACGTGAAGGCGTTCAATGCCGCGTTCCGCACGCCGATCGAGAAGCGGAACGACACGGCGCGGCGGACGCTGCTCTCGCGACGCCTGAAGCCCTTCCTGCTGCGGCGGACGAAGACGGAGGTGGCGGCCGAACTTCCGCCGAAGACGGAGATGGTGCGCTGGATCGAGCTGACCGGCGGCCAGCGCGACCTCTACGAGACGCTCCGCCTCGCCATGGACGCCAAGGTCCGGCGCGCCATCGCCGAGAAGGGGGCGGCGCGCAGTTCCATCATCGTCCTCGACGCGCTGCTGAAGCTGCGGCAGGCCTGCTGCGACCCGCGCCTCGTGCGCTCGCGCGGGGCGGGCAAGGCGCCGACGGAGTCGGCCAAGCTCGCCCACCTGATGGACCTGCTGCCCCCGCTCGTGGAGGAGGGGCGGCGCGTCCTCGTCTTCTCCCAGTTCACCGGCATGCTCGACCTGATCCGGCCCGAGCTGAAGCGGGCCGGGATCGCGTTCGTGGAGCTGCGCGGCGACACCGGCGACCGGGAGACGCCGGTCAAGGCGTTCCAGACGGGGACGGTGCCGGTGTTCCTGATCAGCCTGAAGGCCGGCGGCGTCGGGCTGACGCTCACCGCCGCCGACACGGTGATCCACTACGATCCCTGGTGGAACCCGGCGGCCGAGGACCAGGCGACGGACCGCGCGCACCGCATCGGCCAGGACAAGCCGGTCTTCGTCTACAAGCTGATCGCGGCGGGGACGGTCGAGCAACGCATGCTGGAGCTTCAGTCGCGCAAGCGCGCCGTGGCCGCCGCCCTCTACGACGCGGACACCTCCGGGACGTTCCGGTTCAGCGAGGAGGATCTGGCGGCCCTGTTCGAGCCGATGGCGTGAGCGACCTCGAAACGAGGCGTTCGGCCGCGACGCCGTCAGGCCGGCTGCGATCCGGCGGCCGGCGGCGCGCGGGGGCGCAACGGCTCTTTCGCGCGCCCCTCGTCGCCGTTCAGCGCCTGTCCCGGTCGTCCCGCTTCAGGCCGTAGGGCGCCACCAGCGCCCAGACGTGCGGCGGGATCATGGTCCTCATGCGGCGGGGGAGCCGGCGGCGCAGGTGCAGCACGGTCTCCACCGCCTTCATCTCCACCCGGGCGCGCGCGAATTCCAGCCCGCGGGGCCCGATCCGCGGCATCAGCCACCCGACGATCGGCCGCAGCCAGTTCGGCATGCCCCGCAACGGAAGCCCGCCCGCCGCGCGCTCCACGTTGGCGAGGAAGCCCTTGACCGCGCCGGCCCGCTTGCCGGCGCTGCCGGGGGTGGACAGGCGCACCTCGCCGTCCAGCAGGTCCAGCAGCTCCTCCCCGCGCGCGTTGCGCACGAGGAGCC
>JBIJED010000041.1:0-10757 GCA_044343785.1 Azospirillales bacterium
CGGATTTGTGTTTGGCGACTGAATCCTAAACCCGATCAAGGACTTGCGCTACACCCGCCACCCCTCAAAGCCACCTTGGTGCATAATCCGGGCTAGGTCGTGGCCGCACATCTCGACAGAACCGCCGCTGCGTCGGCCTCGCTCAAATCCACATCCTCTGGTAGCGAATCCTAGCCGTGATTTCACCGAAAAAGAAACGCCGGGGCGGTGGGGCCACCCCGGCGTTCCAATCACAAGATCAAGCCGATCGCCGCCCGATCACGCCGCCGCGGCGTCGCCCTCGGCCGCCGGCGCCTCGGCCTCGTCCTCTTCGACGAGGTCGGCCGCGGTGACCATCCCGCCGCGCTCGGCCTGGAGGCGGGCCTCCTCCTGCGAGCGGGCGACGTTCACCTTCACGCCAACGACCACCTCCGGGTGGAGGACGACGCGGACGTCGAACAGGCCGAGCGTCTTGATCGGGCGGTCGATGGCCACCTGCTGGCGGTCCACCTTGAAGCCCTGGGCGATCACGCCGTCGGCCACGTCACGGGCGCTGACCGAGCCGTAGAGGATGCCGGTCTCGCCCGACTGGCGGATGACCACCACCGCCACACCCTTCATCTTGCCGGCGACGTAGGTCGCCTCCTCGCGGGCCTTGAGGTTCTGGGCCTCGAGGTGGGCGCGCTGCTTCTCGAAGACGGTGAGGTTCTCCTTCGTGGCCCGCAGCGCCTTCTTCTGCGGCAGGAGATAGTTGCGCGCGAAGCCGGGGCGAACCTTCACCACCTGCCCCATCTGGCCGAGCTTCTCGACCCGCTCCAACAGGATCACGTCCATCGTTCAGTCCTCCAGGGTCCGGCCCGGGGAGCCGAAGCGCCGCTTCAGCCGGGCCCACGTTTCGATCACGCCGAGAACGACCACGAGGATCGCCGCCGGCCAGAAGAGCACGAGCGTCGCGTAGAGAAGGCCGAGCGTCAGCCCGCGGCCCGCCCGCCCCCGCGTCGCCGCGTGGACGACCGAGAGGCCGGCGAGCAGGTAGACGCCCGCGAGCACCATGGCCACGTGCCAGCCGTACCAGCCCACGAGGCTGGGCGAGGCGACCGCCGCGAACAGCGCGATGCCGAGCGCCATCGCCATCCACTCCGGGAGGTCCAGCTCCGCCAGCCGCATCGGCGGGCGGAGGTTGGTCCCGAACCGCATGGCGAGGCCCTGCGCCAGCGCCGCGTTCATGACGAGCCCGACGGTCAGGAAGGCGATCGCCATGCCGGGCGCGAACCACAGCATGAGATCGACCACCTGCGTCATGCTGCCGGTCCCCATCGGCATCATCCGCCACGCCGTCTCGGCGTTGACGGTGAAGGCCAGACGGAGGAAGCCCCGCAGCCCGTCGGGCGTGCCCAGCGTCATGAGCCCGGCCGCGCCGATGATCGCGACACCGCCCCACGCCAGCCAGACGGCCGCCGAGGAGGCGTCCCGCCAGACCACCGTGCCGTCCGGCATCGTCCGCCGTCCGAGCGCCAGCCAGGCGACGAACAGAGCCGGGAGCGCCATCGAGACGAGGATCAGGACCGCGACGAGCACGCCGCCGGCGACGTAGCCGACGCCCATGGCGGTGGCGCCCGCCACCAGCCCGCCCGCGAGCCCCGCCGTCAGCGCGGCGAGGATCAGGGGCGTCCACGCGATGTTGAGCAGGATGAGCCCGGCCGCCGGCGCGGCGAACAGCGACATGAGGATGAGCGCGGCGAGCGCGCCCATCACCAACGCCGTCAGGAGCCGCCGTGCGGGCATGACCGGTCCGTCCCGCTCACGCCGTCACTTCACCACGTACGGCAGAAGGGCGAGGAACCGGGCGCGCTTGATCGCGCGGGCCAGTTCACGCTGCTTCTTCGCCGACACGGCGGTGATGCGCGACGGGACGATCTTCCCGCGCTCGGAGATGAAGCGCGAGAGCAGCTTCACGTCCTTGTAGTCGATCGCCGGCGCGTTCGCGCCGGAGAACGGGCAGGTCTTGCGCCGCCGGAAGAACGGGCGCCGCCCGCCCCCGCCGCCGCCGCGGGGCCGGTCGCCCCCGCGCTCGCCGCGCTCGCCACGATCGCCGCCCGGCCGGTCGCCGGTCTGGGTCATGCCGGTCATGCCGCCTCTCCTTCGTTCCCGGCCACGGGCGCCGGACCGCGGGGCGGACGCCCGCTGTCGAACCGGCCGCCACCGCCGCCGCCCTCGAACCGGCCGCGACGGTCGCCGCGGTCGCGGTCGCGCTCGCCACGGTTCTGGAGGACCGCCGACGGGCCCTCCTGCAGGGTCTCCACCCGCACCACCATGTGACGCAGGACGTCCTCGTTGAGCGACATGTTGCGCTCCAGCTCGGCGACCGCGGCGTGCGGCGCGTCGAGGTTGAAGAGGACGTAGTGCCCCTTGCGGTTCTTCTTGATCTTGTAGGTGAGGGTCTTCAGCCCCCAGAACTCGGTCTTCTTCACCTCGCCGCCGTTCTCCCGGACGATGCCGGTGAACTGCTCGGCGAGCTGCTCGACCTGTGCGGACGAGATGTCCTGGCGCGCGATCAGCACGCACTCGTACAAAGCCATGGGCTCTCCCTTCGGCTGTTGGCGGTCCGCCGCCGGCCGGGGGAACCCGGACCACGGCCGCACGGACCTAGCCGGCGCGGGCTTCACGCGACGGCAAGGAGCGGAAGGCGCGCAATATGCACATCGCCCCCGGGAATGCAAGGACGGCCACGGGCACCGCCCCCCTTCCGCTTGACATCCGCGCCCCCCCCGCTATCACTCCGCCGCATTTCCGGACGGGTGGACCCGGCCGCGACGGAGGGGTGCCATGACGCGCGCGTTCGTTTTCCCCGGCCAGGGCAGCCAGGCGGTGGGGATGGGCAAGGACCTCGCGGAGGCCAGTCCCGTCGCCCGCCATACCTTCGAGGAGGTGGACGACGCGCTCAACGTCCGCCTCTCCCGCATCATGTTCGAGGGGCCCGAGGGCGACCTGACCCTGACCGAGAACGCGCAGCCGGCCCTCATGGCGGTCTCGATGGCGCTGGTGCGCGTGCTGCGCCAGGAGGGCGGGTTCGACCTCGCCCGCCACGCCAGCCACGTCGCCGGCCATTCGCTGGGCGAGTATTCGGCGCTGGCCGCCGCCGGCACCTTCCACCTGTCCGACGCCGCGCGCCTTCTGCGCCTGCGCGGCCGGTCGATGCAGCGGGCGGTTCCCGTCGGCGAGGGGGCGATGGCCGCCATCCTCGGCGCCGACCTCGAGGCGGTGCAGGCGATCGCCGCCGAGGCCGCGAAGCGCGAGGACGGGGGCGAGGACGTCTGCGGCGTCGCCAACGACAACGCGCCGGGCCAGGTCGTGGTCAGCGGGCACAAGGCCGCGGTCGAGCGGGCGGTGACGCTCGCGGCCGGGCGCGGGTTCAAGCGGGCGGTGATGCTGCCCGTCTCGGCGCCCTTCCATTGCGCCCTCATGGCGCCGGCGGCGGACGCGATGGCCGAGGCGCTGGAGACGGTGGTGATGCACGATCCGGTCGTGCCGCTGATCGCCAACGTGACGGCCGGGCCGGTGACCGATTCGGTCGAGATCCGCCGCCGCCTCGTCGAGCAGGTGACCGGCATGGTCCGCTGGCGCGAGAGCGTCGTCGCGATGAAGGCGCTCGGCGTGACGTCCCTGGTGGAGGTGGGCACGGGCAAGGTGCTGGCCGGCCTCGCCAAGCGGATCGACAAGGAGCTTTCCGTGGCGACGATCAACGGCCCGGCCGACGTCGAAGCCTTCCTGAAGACGCTCTGAGAGGAGGGCCTTTCATGTTCGACCTCACCGGTAGGACGGCGCTGGTCACGGGTGCTTCGGGCGGCATCGGCGCCGCCATCGCCCGCGCGCTCCACGCCCGCGGCGCCGCCGTGGCCCTGTCGGGCACCAGGGTCGCCCCGCTGGAGGCGCTGGCGGGCGAACTCGGCGACCGCGCCCACGTGACGCCCGGCGACCTCGGCGACGCCGAGGGGGCGGAGGCCGTCGTGAAGGCGGCCGAGGCGGCGCTCGGGCAGATCGACATCCTGGTCAACAACGCCGGCCTGACGCGCGACGGTCTCGCCATGCGGATGAAGGACGAGGACTGGCAGGCGGTGCTCGACGTCAACCTGACCGCCGCCTTCCGCCTGTCCCGCGCCTGCCTGCGCGGCATGATGCGGCGGCGATGGGGCCGGATCGTGGGCATCACCTCGATCGTGGGCGTGACCGGCAACCCGGGACAGGCGAACTACGCCGCGTCCAAGGCCGGCATGATCGGCATGTCGAAGTCGCTGGCGGCCGAGGTCGCCTCGCGCGGGATCACGGTCAACTGCGTGGCCCCCGGCTTCATCGCGACCGCCATGACCGACGCGCTGAACGACCAGCAGAAGTCGACGCTGTCCGAGCGCATCCCCGCGGGCCGCATGGGCACGTCGGAGGAGATCGCGGCGGCGGTCGTCTACCTCGCCAGCGAGGAGGCCGCCTACGTCACCGGCCAGACGCTCCACGTCAACGGCGGAATGGCGATGATCTGACCGGCGCCCCGGGGGCCGGGTGAACTGGTCAGGGGTTACATTCTGTGTTAACAAGCGCCACCTTGCGGAGGCGTCGGCGTCCCGGCGAAACCATGCCCCTGCCCGGGCGCCTGCCCGGGCACAACCAATAACCATCAGAGCGGTCGAAGGCGAAGGACCATGAGCGACATCAGCGAGCGCGTGAAGAAGATCGTCATCGAGCACCTCGGCGTCGAAGAGGCGAAGGTGACCGAGAATGCCAGCTTCATCGACGATCTGGGCGCCGACAGCCTGGACACGGTCGAGCTGGTCATGGCCTTCGAGGAGGAGTTCGGGGTCGAGATCCCGGACGACGCGGCGGAGAAGATCCTGACCGTCAAGGACGCCATCGACTTCATCATGAAGAACGCGCCGGCCGCCTGATCGGCGGTGCCGTGAACGGCGGGGCGTTCGCCGCCGCGCCGACCTCGCGCGCGACGGGAGCCAACGGATAATGAGACGAGTCGTCGTCACCGGCATGGGCATGGTCACGCCGCTGGGCGTGGGCGTGCGCGACAATTGGGAAAAGCTCGTGGCCGGCCGGTCCGGTCTGGGCGCCATCCAGAACTTCGACGTGTCGGATCTGCCCTGCAAGATCGCCGGGCAGATCCCGCGCGGCGACGGGGCCTCCGGCCTCTTCGACCCCGACGACTTCGTTCCGACCAAAGAACAGAAGAAGATGGACGACTTCATCCTCTTCGCGGTCGCGGCGGCCAAGGAAGCCGTCGCGGACGCGGCGTGGACGCCGTCCGACGAGGAGAGCCGGGAGCGGACCGGCGTGATGATCGGGTCGGGGATCGGCGGGCTTCCGGCGATCCACGACGGCGCGATCTTGCTCGCCGAGCGCGGTCCCCGTCGTCTCTCGCCCTTCTTCATCCCGATGTGCCTGATCAACGAGGCGTCGGGCCACGTCTCCATCAGATACGGCTTCAAGGGGCCGGTGCACGCGGTCGTGACCGCCTGCGCCACGGGGGCCCACGCCATCGGCGACGCGGCGCGGATGATCGCGCTCGACGACGCGGACGTGATGGTCGCGGGCGGGGCGGAGGCGGCGATCAGCCGGCTCGGCATCGGCGGGTTCGCGGCCATGCGGGCGCTCTCGACGAATTTCAACGACACGCCGCAGCGGGGCTCGCGTCCCTACGACAAGGACCGCGACGGCTTCGTCATGGGCGAGGGGGCCGGCGTCGTCGTGCTCGAGGAACTCGAGCACGCGAAGAAGCGGGGTGCGAGGATCTACGCCGAGGTCGTGGGCTACGGCATGTCCGGCGACGCCTATCACCTCGCCGCCCCCGCCGAGGACGGCAACGGCGCCTTCCGGGCCATGCGGATGGCCCTCAAGCGTGCGGGCCTCGCCGCGTCGGACATCGACTACCTCAACGCCCACGGCACCTCGACGCCGCTCGGCGACGAGATCGAGCTGGGCGCGGTGAAGCGGCTGTTCGGGGCGGCGACCGAGACGCTCTCGGTCTCCTCGACCAAATCGTCGATCGGCCACCTGCTGGGGGCCGCCGGCGCGGTCGAGGCGATCTATTCGATCAAGGCCGTGCAGGACCAGATCGTCCCGCCGACGCTCA
Source organism: Azospirillales bacterium (assembly GCA_044343785.1). Lineage (GTDB taxonomy): Bacteria > Pseudomonadota > Alphaproteobacteria > Azospirillales > Azospirillaceae > CANGXM01. The sequence goes on from JBIJED010000041.1 coordinate 6,110, forward strand.
ACCTCGACAATCCGTCCGACAACTGCGCGGGCATCGACCTCGTCCCGCACAAGGCCAAGGAGCGCAAGGTGAAGGCCGCGCTGTCGAACTCGTTCGGCTTCGGCGGCACCAACGCCTCGCTGATCTTCAAGGCCTACGCCTGACCGGACGCCCGGGCGGCCGACCGCGCCCGGGCCTCCTTCCCGCCGCAGCGGAGCCGCCATGCGCCGCCTCGCGACGAGTTTTCTTCTCCTCATCCTCCTGGCCGGCGCCCTCGCCGGCGGCGCCGTCTGGCTCGCCGTCGAACGGTATCGCGCGCCCGGCCCCCTTGCGGCCGATCGCACGGTCGTGGTGCCCCGCGGCTTCGGGGTGGAGGAGATCGCCGACCAGCTGGAGGCGGAGGGCGTGCTGGAGAGCCGCTGGCTGCTCCTGGGCGGCGTCCGCTTCACCGAGGGCCGCGGCCTGCGGGCGGGCGAATACCTCTTTCCCGCCGGGATCAGCGCCGAGGGGGTGGTCGGGCTGCTGCGCAGCGGCCGGGCCGTCCTGCGCCGGGTCACGGTGCCGGAGGGGCTGACGTCCGCCCAGATCGTCGCCCTTCTGGCCGCCGAACCGGCAATGTCCGGCGAGACGCCGCCCCCGCCGCCCGAAGGCTCGCTGCTGCCGGAGACCTACAACTTCTCCTGGGGCGACAGCCGCGCGAGCATGGTCGAGCGGATGCAGCGCGCGATGCGCGAGGCGGTCGCCGACGCCTGGGGGCGCCGGGGGGAGGGCCTGCCGATCCGCGGCCCGGAGGACCTCGTCACGCTCGCCTCGATCGTGGAGAAGGAGACCGGCGTCGCGGCGGAACGGGCGCGGGTCGCGGGCGTCTTCGTCAATCGCCTGCGCCGTAGCATGCGGCTCCAGAGCGATCCGACGGTGATCTACGGCCTCACGTCCGGGTCGGGCAGTCTGGGTCGGCCACTGACCCGGGCCGACTGGCGACACGTCAGCCCGTTCAACACCTACGTGATCGACGGCCTGCCGCCGGGGCCGATCGCGAACCCGGGCCGGGCCTCGCTGCTGGCCGCCGTGGCACCCGAGCGGCACGACTATCTCTACTTCGTCGCCGACGGCACCGGCGGGCACGCCTTCGCCACGACGCTGGCCGAGCACAACCGGAACGTCGCGCGCTGGCGGCAGGTGAACGGCGCGGACCGTTGAGCGCCACACGCTTTGAGCGAGCGGCGATCCGTGCTGTATCCTCGGATGGAACGACGGGCCGGGGCTGATCACCCGGCCCGCCGCCCTGTCACCAGGAGAGCGTGAGCCGGAACCTTGACCGGCCCATACGGACCCTGATGCACAGGAAGGTTCCCATCTTGAACATGGGATGTCCCTCCCTTGAGGCCGGCCGGGCCTATTCCCGGCCGCCGTTCCAGTCTGAGGGACAGCTTCCAGTCTGAGGGACAGCGCAGAACAATCAAGGGTTGAGAGCGATCGGTGCCAGCGCCGCCGCGGCGAACCCGGCCAGCACCAGCGCCGAGATCCGGTTGATCGCCCGCATCGCCCCCGGCGTCACCCGCGCCCGCAGACGCCCGACGGCAAGCGACAGGCCGAGCCACCACGCGGCCGACCCCAGCACCACGCCCACGACGAGCGCGAACCCGCCGCCCGCCCCGTCCGGCCCCAGCGCCGCGATCACCCCGGCGAAGCTGAGGAACGTGGCCGGGTTGGTGACGGTCAGCGCGAAGGTGCCGAGGAAGGCGCCGGGGAGGCCGCCCCCCTCCCCCGCGTCGGCCGGCCGGTCCGGGGCCCCCGGCAGGGCCGTGACCGCCGCCCGGAACGCCTTGTCCCCGTGTCGTTCCCACCAGCAGGACGAAGACGAAGGCCGGAAGGTCGAGCCCGTCCGCCATCCGTCCACAGGGCTGCGCCCGGAACCGGTCCTTCCCGCGTCTGGCGGCGGGCGTGTTGCCCCCGGAATTCACAGCCTGTGGATCCTTTCCATGGGCGTGTTCCACAGGGGCCCCGCCCTACCCGATCGGCGGGACCGTCTGTTAGTGTCCGGCCATGACGCTCACCCCCATGCTCGTCCGCCCCTCCATCGAGCCCGCCGGCGACTATCGCCAGGCGCCGCGCAACGAGGAGGCGGAGCAGGCGCTGCTCGGCGCGCTGCTGGTGAACAACGCGACCCTGAACAAGGTCGTGGAGTTCCTGGAGCCGGAGCACTTCTTCTCCGCCGTCCACGGCCGGATCTACAAGGCGGTCCGCACCCTCGTTCTCGACCGGAACCAGGAGGCGAGCCCGGTCACGCTGAAGGCCTATTTCGCCGACGACGCGGACCTGTCGGCCGTCGGCGGGGCGGCCTATCTGGCCGATCTCGCGGCGAACGTCGTGACGATCATCAACGCCGAGGACTATGGCCGCGCCGTCTACGAGTCGCATCTCCGGCGCCAGCTGATCGAGATCGGCGAGGACATGGTGAACGACGCCTTCGCCCACGATCTGGAGACGCCGCCGGCGCTCCAGATGGAGGCGGCGGAGAAGCGCCTGTTCGATCTCGCGACGACGGGCTCGGCCTCGGCCGGGTTCGCGGCCCTCAACGTCGCGGTGCACGCGGCGATCGAGACGGCGGAGGCCGCCTTCCGCCGCGGCAGCCACATCACCGGCGTCACCACGGGCCTGACCGACATCGACCGCAAGATGGGCGGCCTTCACCCCTCGGACCTGCTGATCCTGGCCGGCCGGCCGTCGATGGGAAAGACGTCGCTCGCCACCAACATCGCCTACAACGCGGCCAAGGCCTATCTCGACACCGGCGGGCAGGAGGGCTCGGTCGTCGGCTTCTTCTCGCTGGAAATGTCGGCCGAACAGCTCGCGACCCGCCTTCTGGCCGACGTGTCGGAGGTGCCGGGCGACAAGATCCGCCGCGGCGACATCAAGGACACCGACTTCCAGCGCTTCGTCGAGGCGTCGGCGCTGCTGAACCGCCTGCCCTTCTTCATCGACGACACGCCGGGCCTGAGCGTGACGGCGCTGCGCACCCGCGCCCGGCGCCTCCATCGCACCCACAAGCTGGGCATGATCGTGGTCGACTACCTCCAGCTCCTCTCCGGGAGCGCGCGGGGCAGCGAGAACCGGGTGCAGGAGATATCCGACATCACCCGTGGCCTGAAGGGCGTGGCGAAGGAGCTGGGGGTCCCCGTCGTGGCGCTCTCCCAGCTCTCCCGCGCGGTCGAGCAGCGGGAGGACAAGCGTCCGCTTCTGTCGGACCTGCGCGAGTCGGGCTCGATCGAGCAGGACGCCGACGTCGTCATGTTCGTCTTCCGCGAGCAGTACTATCTGGAGCGCGCGGAACCGTCGCGGCGGCCGGAGGAAAACGACGAAAAGTTCAACGACCGCTACCAGCGCTGGCAGCAGCGCTGCGAGGAGGTGCACAATACGGCCGAAGTGATCATCGCGAAGCAGCGCCATGGCCCGATCGGCACCATCCGCCTCCATTTCGATGGCCAGTTCACCCGCTTCTCCGACCTCGATCCGCACCGCGCCGGCTGACGTGCCGGTTGATGTGCCGGCGGACGCCCCCGGCGTCCTGCACGTGGACCTGGACGCGATCCGGGCCAACTGGCGCATCCTCGTCGCCCGGGCCGCGGGCGCGGAGGTGGCCGGCGTGGTCAAGGCGGACGCCTACGGCCTCGGTGCGGCGCATGTCGCCCCGGCGCTGTGGGCCGAGGGGTGCCGGCGGTTCTTCGTCGCGACACTGGACGAGGGCTTGCGCCTGCGTGCGGCCCTTCCCGCGGCCGACGTGGCGGTGCTGGGCGGGCTGACGCCGGGCACCGGGGCGATGTTCGTCGACGGCCGGGTGACCCCCGTCCTCAACAGCCTGGGCGAGATCGCCCGCTGGCGCGCCGAGGCGCGGGCGCGGGGCCTGCGCCTTCCGGCTCTGGTCCATCTCGACACGGGCATGAACCGGCTGGGGCTGGAGCGGGCGGAGGTCGATGCGCTGGCCGCCGACCCCGCCGCGCATCTGGACGGCTTGGCACTCCGGCTCTGGATCACCCACCTCGCCTGCGCCGACGAATACGGGCATCCGATGACCGCGGCGCAGGCGGCGGACTTCGCGGCGGCGCTGGCCCGCCTGCCCCCGGCGGCGGTGAGTGCCGCGAACTCGTCCGGCCTCTTCCGCGACCTCGGCGTGCCCCAGCGCCTCGCCCGCCCGGGGGCGGCGCTCTACGGCATCAACCCGACGCCGGAGACCCCGAACCCGATGCGCCCGGTGGTGCGCCTGTCGGTCCGCGTGCTGCAGGTGCGTCGCGTTGACAGTGCCATGACCGTTGGCTACGGTGCGGCCCATCTCGTCCGGCGGCCCGGACGGATCGCCACTCTGGCCGCCGGCTATGCCGACGGCTATCCACGGAGCCTCGGCGGTCGGGGGCGCATCGCCGCCCATGGACGGACCGCCCCGATCGTGGGCCGCATCTCGATGGATCTCCTCACCGCCGACGTGACCGACTGGCCGGAGGGGTCGCCCGCGCCCGGGGACCTCGTCGACCTGATCGGCCCGCACCGCGACGTCGACGCCGTGGCGGCGGAGGCCGGCACCATCGGCTACGAGGTGCTGACGGGGCTGGGCCGCCGCTGGCATCGGGCGTACGCCGGCCTCGTCGCCGCCCCGAAGGGATCCGTCACCCCG
>JBIJED010000511.1:0-3045 GCA_044343785.1 Azospirillales bacterium
GAGGGGCTGCTGGTCGAGCGCTGCGCGTCCGTCGCGACGGACGCCGACGTGGCCGCCATCGCGGCCCTCGCCACCGCCTGGGAGGGGGCCGCCGACCGGGGCGACCCGCACCGGCTCATGGAGGCGAACCGGCGCTTCCACGAGAAGATCAACCTCGTCGGCGACAACGCCGAGGCGCTGCACCTCCTGTCCAGCGGATGGCCCCTCATCCTGGCGCTGCGCCTCCAGATCGGGTTCGGCGCCCGACGCCTCGACGAGATCCGCGCCCAGCACCGGGCGCTCGTCGCCGCCATCGCCGCCCGCGACGCGGCCGCGGCCCGGCGGGTCTCCGCCGAACACTGTGCCGCCGCCCGCGACGATCTCATCGCCCAGCTCGACCGCCGCGGCGTCATCGCCGTCGCGGGACAGGGCGAAACCGTACAGCCTCCCGGGACCGCCCCCCCATGACCATGCCGACCCTTCCCGAACCCGCCGTCCCCGCCCCCTGGGGCCCCGCGGGAACGCTGACGCCCATCCGCATCACCGACGTGCGGGCGATCTGCACCGCGCCCGAGGGCATCCGCCTCGTCATCGTGAAGGTGGAGACGAGCGACGCGGGCCTCCACGGCGTCGGCTGCGCCACCTTCACCCAGCGGCCGATGGCGGTGGTGACGGCGGTGGAGACCTATCTGAAGCCGCTGCTGGTCGGCCGGAACCCGGACGACATCGAGGACGTCTGGCAGGTCGCCTTCCACAGCGCCTACTGGCGCAACGGCCCGATCCTCAACAACGCGCTGTCGGGCGTCGACATGGCGCTGTGGGACATCAAGGGCAAGCGGGCGGGCATGCCGCTGCACCAGGTGCTGGGCGGGCGAAGCCGGCGGTCGGCCGACGTCTACGTCCACGCCAACGGCCGCGACGCGGCGGACGTCGAGGACCGGATCCGGGCGCAGACGGAGCGCGGCTTCCGCCACCTCCGGGTCCAGATGGCCGTCCCCGGGCAGGCGTCCTACGGTGTCGGCAGGCCGACGGAGACGGCGCTCGGCCACCAGCCGACCCAGTCCTACCGCCTCGCCCTCGACCAGGGATCGTGGGAGCCGCGGCCCTACGTGCGCTCGGTGCTCGACCTGTTCGAGCGGCTGCGCGGCACCTTCGGCGACACGGTGGAGATGATCCACGACATCCACGAGCGGGTGCCGGCGGTGATGGCGATCCAGCTCGCCAAGGACCTCGAACGCCACCGCCTGTTCTATCTGGAGGATCCGTTCGCGCCGGAGGACCAGGAGTATCTGCGGATGCTGCGCGCCCAGTGCGCGACGCCGATCGCGCTGGGCGAACTCTACGTCAGCCCCCACGAATACGTGCCGCCGATCCGCGACCGGCTGATCGACTTCGTGCGCTGCCACATCTCGGACATCGGCGGCATCACGCCCGCGCGCAAGCTCGCGACGCTGGCGGAGTTCTTCGGCGTGCGGACGGCCTGGCACGGGCCGGGCGACACCTCGCCCGTCGGCCACGCCGCCAACCTGCACCTCGGCCTGCACGTGCCGAACTTCGGCATCCAGGAGGCGACGCTGTGGGGCGAGCCGACGCGCGCGGTCTTTCCCGGCTGCCCGGACATCCGCGACGGGGCCATGTGGGCGAACGACGCGCCCGGCCTCGGCATCGACATCGACGAGGCCGAGGCGGCGAAGCACCCCTTCCCCGACCACGCGCTGAACGGCGCCTGGCCGGAGATCCGCCGCCGCGACGGGACGGTCATCCGGCCCTGACCGGGGCCGGGACGGCCCCCTCCCCTTCCGCTCAGTCCGCGTCGGCCATGTCGACCAGCGTCGCCGCCAGCACCCGCGCCCCGGCGGCGAGGTCGGCGGGGGTGGCGCTCTCGGCCGGGTTGTGGCTGATCCCCTTCAGGCAGGGCACGAAGATCATGCCGGTCGGGCAGACGCGCGCGATGTGCATGGCGTCGTGCCCGGCGTGGGACAGCATGTCCATCGACGACAGGCCGAGGGCCGCCGCATGGTCGCGGATCCTGTCCATCACGGCGGGCGCGAAGGCGACCGGGGCGCGGCCGGTCATGTGGGTGACGCCGGCCGTGCAGGGCCCCTTGCGCGCCTCGACGATCGCCTCCAGACGGCGCACGCAGTCCTCGAGCACCGTATCGTCGGGATGGTTCAGGTTGACCGTGAACCAGACGCGGGCCGGGACCACACCGGGCGCGTCGGGCTCGACCCGGAAGCGGCCGATCGTGAGACGGATCGTGTCGGCCTCGTCGGCGAGTGCGGCGGCGAGGTCGGTGACCATGGCGCAGGCGGCGATCAGCGCGTCCTTGCGCGCGCGCCGCGGCGTGGCGGCCGAATGCGCCTCCTCGCCCAGCACCTCGACGGCATGGCGCCGGTGCCCCTGCACGCCGGTGACGACGCCGATGGTCCGCCCGGCCGCCTCCAGCCGCGGTCCCTGCTCGATGTGCGCCTCGACATAGCCGTCCACGGGGAAGCCCGGCACGCCGCGCGACGGCACGGGCGTGCGGCGGCGCACGTCGGCGATCGCGTCGGCCACGCTGACGCCGTCCGCGTCGCGCACGGCCAGCATGTCGGTGAGGGGGAAGACGCCCGCGAAAACCGCCGAACCGAGCGCACCCGGCTGGAACCGGTTGCCCTCCTCGTTCGTCCAGGAGACGACCTCGATCGGCCGGCGGGTGCGGATGCCGGCGTCGTCGAGCGCCTCCAGCACCTCGAAGCCGGCGAGTACGCCGTAGATCCCGTCGAACCGCCCGCCGGTCGGCTGACTGTCGATGTGGGAACCGGTGAGGATGGACCGCGCCCGCCGGTCCGTCCCCTCGCGCCGGACGAAGAGGTTGCCGATCGCGTCGGCGGCCACGGCGTATCCCCGCGCGGCGGCCCAGCGGGCGAGGAGGGCCCAGGCGTCGGCCTCGGTCGGCGTGAGCGACTGCCGGTTCACCCCGCCGTCCCCCGTCGCGCCGATCGCCGCCATCTCCATGTGCCGCGACCAGAGCCTGTCCTCGCGCACGGCGTTCGCCGCCGCCGTCGCCGCCGCCTCGGTCATGCC
>JBIJED010000042.1:0-10754 GCA_044343785.1 Azospirillales bacterium
CGACGACAACCCGTACGCCAGCAAATCCAGCACACAGACCGCCGCCCGCATATCCCTTCTCGCACACAGACGACACTTCACAATCTCAAAGATCCGGGGCGACGTCACCGTCGCCATCCCCACCAGAACCAACCGGTCCAACCGGCCAGCCCCCGCGGCGGGAGGCGTTATCTAGCGACCCGGAACCAACCGCGCAAGACCTTTTTACATCGGTCCGGCGATGTCGGAAGGACCCGGACCCACCGGCCCGGGCGACCCGTCCGGTCGCAAGGAGCGGGTGTATAGGCCCCGACCCCGACCGTGTAAAGCGGATTCTCCGCCCTCTCAGAGAAGCCCCAGCGACCGCAGCTCGGCGGCCAGCGCGGGCGGCATGTCCGCGGCCCCCGTCCCTGTCGCGTCGAGGTCGGGCGGCGCCTCGGACGCCTTAAGATAGCGCCAGCCCTGGAAGGGCTTGCGCGCGACCGGGAGGGTCGGGACGAGTTCAGGGTCGAGGAGCATGCGGCAGAAGGGCACGCCGCCGTCGTCGGTGTCGGCCTCGAAGCCGAGGAACCGCTGCCGGCACCGGACCTGCCCCTTGACGACCCAGTAGAGGGATCCGCCGGCGAGCAGCTCCTCGGTCCGCACCGGGGCGCGGCGGGTCCAGCCGGGGACCATCGCCGTTCCGCCCTTGCGGAACAGACGGGCCGCCTGAACGCGGGCCAGTTGGTCGGGATCGTCGATCCCGACGCAGAGCTTGATCATGTGGAGCGCCATGGCGGGAGAGCTAGACCGCCGGCCCGCCCCCGTCCAGCGTCACGAGGCGTCCAGCGTCACGAGGCGTCCGGCATCAGACGGCGCCCCCGTTGGCCGCCCTCGCGGCGGCGGCGAAGTCGGCGGACAGGAACTCCGGCTGCTTGTAGAGGCCCTTCAGCCACGCCGCGAGCATGCACAGCTCCTCCAGCTTGACGATCTCGTCCAGCGTCCCTTCCGGGAACCGGACCGCGAAGCCCTCCGCGATGTCGTCCAGGACCTGCTCCACCTGCTCGATCGAGAGGCCGATCCCCGCTTCGAGGCGCGCGTCGCGCACCAGCACCCGTTCGTCGATGCCGTATTCGTCGCGGATCAGCTTCACGATCCAGCGGAACATGTGCATCCAATTCGTGACCCCGTCGGTCGCACGCGCCATCACCCGACCCGATCGTCCCCCGTCGTGGGGGCATACGCTATACCGAAGGGGTTAACGAAGTCCCCACCGCTTCACGCCGCGGTTGAGCGGGCGGCGAGCGCGCGACCGGCCCGACTGGCGGTCGGACGACCCAGGACGCCGGCGATCCAGCCCCCGGTCGCGGCGAGACGGTCGAGATCGACGCCCGTCGGCATGCCGAGCCCGTCGAGCATGTAGACGAGGTCCTCGGTCGCGAGGTTGCCGGTCGCGCCCTTCGCGTAGGGGCAGCCGCCGAGGCCGGCCACCGCCGCATCGACCGTCCGCACCCCCGTCTCCAGGCAGGCGAGCACGTTGGCGAGCGCCTGGCCCCAGGTGTCGTGGAAGTGCACCGCGAGCCGGTCCACGGGCACGTCGCGGGCCACCCGGCGCAGAAGGTCGCGGGCCGCATACGGCGTACCGACGCCGATGGTGTCGGCCACCGACACCCCGGCGCAGCCCATCGCGGCGAGATCGGCCGCCACCGCCGCCACCCGGCCCGGGTCGACCGGCCCCTCGTAGGGGCACCCCAGCGCGCAGGAGACGTAGCCGCGCACCGGCACGCCCAGCCCGGCCGCCGCGGCGCAGACCGGACGGAAGCGCTCGAGGCTCTCGGCGATCGAGGCGTTGATGTTGCGCCGGGAGAAGGTCTCCGACGCGGCGGCGAACACCGCCACCTCCCGCGCCCCGGCGGCCACCGCGGCCTCGAAGCCCTGCATGTTCGGCACCAGCACGGGCAGGCGCACGGCGGCGAGATCGCGCACGCCGGCCAGCACGGCGGCGCTGCCCGCCATCTGCGGAACCCACTTCGGGGACACGAAGGCGCCCGCCTCGATCGCCGCGAGGCCGGCGTCGGCGAGGCGGCGGATCAGCTCGATCCGGTCGGCGACGGACACCGGCAGGGGCTCGTTCTGCAGCCCGTCCCGCGGGCCCATCTCGACGATGCGGACGGCGTCGCCCGTCACGTCGCCGGCTCGACCGCACGGGCGGCGAGCGCCGCGGCCGCCCGGCGCACGGCGGCGGCGGCGAGGTCGCGGTCGGCCGAGGCACGGCCCAGCACCGCCTCCAGCACCTCGGGACGGGCCTGCCCCGGCGTACCGGAGACGAAGGGCGGTGCGGGGTCGTACTCCATCTGGAGCTGGATGGCCTCGGCCACGTCGGCCCCTCGCAGCAGGCGCGCGAGCGTGAGGGCGAAGTCGATGCCTGCCGTCACCCCGCCGCCGGTGATCCGGTCGCGGTCGACGACGACGCGTTCGGGCGTGGGCAGGGCGCCGAAGGCGGCGAGCAGATCGACCGACATCCAGTGCGAGGTGGCGCGGTAGCCGCGCAGCAGGCCCGCCGCCCCCAGCACGAGCGAGCCGGTGGAGACGGCCGTGATCCAGGATGCGGTGCCGGCGATGCGCGCCAGCCAGTCGAGCGCCTCCGCATCCTCGACGAGGTCGCGCCAGCCGGGTCCCCCCGGCACCACGACGACGTCGAGGCGGGCGACGTCGGCCGTGGTGGTGGTCGGCAGGATGACGAGCCCGGCCGGGTCCGGGATGGGCAGCATGTCCTTCCAGATCATGTGCGTCCGCACGTCCGGAAGGCGGCGCAGCACCTCGTAGGGACCCGTCAGGTCGAGCTGGGTGAGGCGCGGATAGAGCAGGAAACCGACGTCGATGCGGTCGCCCTGGGCCTTCATGCGGATGCCTCCCCCGACAGGTTTCCCGCGGCGGCTTCGGTGGCCGCCCTTCGACGGGCGAGGAAGCCCGCCATCTCGTCCCGCAACGACGCCACGAGACCCCGCGGGGCCGTGCGCCGCGAGCCGGTGCACACCGAGGTGACCCAGCGGGCGCCGGCCGCCATCCGGCGCAGCCAGTCGAGCACGGCCGCGTCCGCCATCATCTCGACCTGCCCCGGCCCGCCGGGCACGAAGACGCGGTCGCACGCGTCGACCTCGTCGAGCGTGGCGTCGGGGAGGAGGGCGAGGCCTCGGTCGGTGACGACCGGGGCCGTGTCCTTCCAGACGACGGAGGCCCTCGCGTCGGGCATGCGGGCGAACACCTCGGACGGTCCGGTGAAGTCGAGCTGCGTCGCCCTGGGAAACAGCAGCATCGCCACATGGAACGTCATCGGCGCGTCCTTATTCCGCACGGCCCCCGGCCGAGGGGCACCGGTCCTCAGCGTGCCACGAGGTGCTCCGCGATCTGCACCGCGTTCAGCGCCGCCCCTTTCAGGAGCTGGTCGCCGGCCACGAACATCGCGAAGGAGTGCCCGGTGGGGTCGCTCGTGTCCGCCCGGATGCGGCCGACCAGGATCTCGTCCCGGCCCGACGCGTCGAGCGGCATGGGGAAGCGGTTGGCGGCCCGGTCGTCCACCACCCGGACCCCGGGTGCGGACGACAGCAGCTCCCGCACCGCGGCCGGGGACACCGGCCGCTCGCACTCCACCGTCAGCGCCTCCGAATGGGCCCGCAGCACCGGCACCCGCACGCAGGTGGCCGAGACGCGCAGCTCCGGCTCGCCCATGATCTTCCGGCTCTCCTTGAGGAGCTTGGTCTCCTCCTCGTTGTAGCCGGTCTCCGGGTCGACCTTGGAATTGTGGCTGAAGACGTTGAAGGCATAAGGGTAGGGGATGACCTTCGGCTCGAACGGCGTGCCGTCGAGGACGGCGCGGGTGCCCGCCACCAGCTCGTCCATCGCCGCCTGCCCCGCGCCCGACGCGGCCTGGTAGGTGGCGGCGATCAGGCGCTTCACCTTGTAGCGCCGGTGGATCGGCCACAGCGGCACCAGCGCGATGATGGTGGAGCAGTTGGGGTTGGCGATGATGCCCTTGTGGCCCTTGATGGCCTCCGGGTTGATCTCCGGCACGACCAGCGGCACGCCCGCATCCATGCGGAAGGCCGAGGAGTTGTCGACCACGACGGCGCCCGCCCGCACGGCATGGGACGCGAACTCGCGGCTGATCGCCCCGCCCGCGCTGAACAGCGCGATGTCGACGCCCTTGAAGGCATCCGGGGTCAGGGTCTCCACGGTCACGGTCCCGCCTTTGAAGGTCATGGTCCGGCCGGCCGAACGCGAGGAGGCGAGCAGACGCAGACCCCCCACGGGAAACCCGCGGCCCTCGAGGCATTTCAGCAGCTCGACGCCGACGGCACCGGTGGCTCCGACGATGGCGATGACCGGCTTCGACATGACGACGACGTCCCGATTGACAGCCGCGCGACCCGCGGCGGCGGGAACGTTCGACGCGGGCGGGGACCCGAGTCAAGCGACAAGGGCGCGCGGGGGGCTTGCGGGGGGCGCCCGGTCAGATCGCGGCGAAGAAGGCCGGCTCGATCTCGACTTGCTCGACGAGGCGCGTACGGACGCCGAGGCGGAGATCCTTCAGGAGCCCGCAGAGGCTCTCGCCGTCGATCAGATCGATCGCCGGCGCGCCGTCGCGGGCGGCCTCCCGGCGGGCCTCGGCCGTGAAGCTGCCTGTGGTCATGATCAGACCCTTCTCGGCCCGGCCGATCATGGCGCCGCGGAAGTCTCGGACGACCGATGCGCCCACCGATCCACGCCATCGCTTGCACTGGAACAGGACGTGGAAGGAGACGAGGTTGACCCGGAGAACCCCGATCCCGTCGATCCCGCCATCGCCCGACCGTCCGGTGACCTCGACCCGGGTGAACCCGCTCTCACGAAGGATCCTCTGGCAAAGGCGCTCGAACGCCGCCGGATCGATCGCGCCGACCGTCGAGAGGAGGTTCTCCGACCAGTTCGTCTCGACGGCATCGCCGTCCGCGACGTCAGCGGGCGCGTCGTCGTACGCCATCCGACCGCGCGCACGTGAGCCCGTCCGGACGCCGCGGACGATCGGTTCCATCGCGGCGGGATCGAGAGAACGGCCGTGCTCCGTCAGGGTCCAGACCGCCCGTTCGCTGTTGTCGACGGCGCCCGCCTTCTTCAGATAGCTGCGCGCCCAGTGAAGTCGGTACTGGAGGACCGTCATCGGCCCCCCTTCGTGGAGAACGCCGCGGATCTCGTCTCCCAGGGCGAGGTCGTCGGCGACACGGTCGTGGATCTCGCGATTGGACGCGGATCCGCCCAACGACTTCAGTGCCGCGAGCGTCGCGCCCATGAGGACGGAGAGCTTCGGCACGCCAGACACGGGATCGCCGTCGGCCGGCCTCGGCACCATGACCACCGCATCGGCCCAATCGGCGGCGGAGGTCCCAGGCATCGCCCGAAGGTCGCCTTCGGTCGGTCCTCGGGCGAGGCGGGCGGCATCGATCCGGACGGCCGTGGTGGCGAGCGAGCCCGTTCGGTTGCTGCGGATCCGCGGATCACCTATCGCCATAGATCCTCTCTTCGACCGTCGATGCGCGCCGGGCCGAGATGAGGCGCGGAGCACCGTCGCGAACAGTGTACACCACGAACACCGTCCAAGCACCGACGACCCCGATGGCCTGATGCCGGATCTCGTCCGTCACCCGCGTGTCCCGACGGACCAGGATCTCGCCGCGGAAGATCTGGGCAGCGGCGGCAAGGTTCATGCCGTGCTTTTCGAAGTTCGAGGCGTCCTTGGCCTCGTCCCATGTACAGGCCTCGGGGCCGAAGGGCAGGACCGTTCGCCTGAACGACGGGACCATCCTTGTCCGGCCCCCCTACACCACGAGCACCGCGTTCGCCCGGGCGGCCAGCTTGCGGGTGCGGGCGATCAGGCCGTCCATCACGGGCCGCGCCTGCCGGTACCAGGAGCCGCCGGGCGTCAGGCTCTCCAGCCGGGTCGCGGCCTCGGCGTGGGTCTTGAGGACCGCCAATTCCTTCTCCAGCCGGAACCGCTCGATCGGGTCCGTCTCCGCCTCCACCCTGGGGGCGAGGTCGCGGACCCGGGCGTGGACGTCGAGAAGCGCCATCGCCAGCGACACCTGCCCCTCGAACGTCATCAGCGGCTGCGAGGCGGCGGCCCCCTCCACCAACGCGAGGCGGGTGCGGTTCTCGTCCGAATAGAGGGGCATCGCCCGGTCCCAGACGCAGACGTGCACCTGGGGACGGCGCAGCCGGCGGAGGTTCGTCCAGAAGGCCCCTTCGTCGGCCAGCGGGACCACCGGCGCGCCCGCGGCTTCCGCGACGTCATCGGTCCAGATGCCGTTCTGCGACACCTTCACCGCCTCGTCCGCCGTGCCGTAGAGGGGCGACGAGGCGGTCGAGACGCCGAGGTGCCGGTCCTCCAGCCCCTGGGCCGTCAGGTGGCAGACGGCCTCGACGAGGCAGGCCTTGAGGTAGATCTGCTCGAACGCCTGGGCGAAGGCGGCCATGGCCCAGACCGGATGGTTGCCGGCGAGGCGCAGGGCGAACCGCCCGCGTTCGAAATAGCCCGGCGGGTTGCGCGACAGTGACAAGGCCCGGACGCTCCGCGGATCGACGACGACGGGCGACGTTGGCGGGAGCGTGACCGCCTGTCAACCACCGGAGATTGTCGTCGCTCCGTCCCCCGCCTCGAACCCGATCAGATCCTCGCCCTCCGACACCTGGTCGCCGGGCCGGTAGCGGACGGCGACCACCCGGCCGTCCGCGGGGGCGCGGATCGTGTGCTCCATCTTCATCGCCTCCAGCACCAGGAGCGGCTGGCCGCGCGCCACGGCCTGCCCTGCCTCGGCCAGCACCGCCACCACCTTGCCCGGCATGGGCGAGGCGAGCCGGCCGCCGCCCGCCTCGTCCGCGGCCCCGCCCGCCAGCGGGTCGACGACGACGAGCCGCACCACGCCGCCGTGGCGGAAGAGGGTGAGGGCGTCGCCCGCACGGACCACGGCCACCGTCTCCCGCAGTCCGTCGACCGTCGCCACGAGGGTGCCGTCGGGCTCCGCCGATCCGGCGACGCGATGCTCGCCGGCGTCGGTGCGGACGAGAAGGCCGTCCGCCGCGTGGACGACCGTGACCGGGCGATCCGTCTCGCCATCGCGCAGGACGATCTCCTCCCACGCCGGCTCGTTGAGCCGCCAGGGGACCGGCCGGCTCCAGGGGTCGGCGGCGCCGGCCGGTCGTGCCGCGACGACGGCCAGCGCCGCCAGCGCGAGGTCGCGGCTCCCGGCCGGACCCGGCGGCGGGAGCAGGTCGGCCCGGTGGCGATCGATGAAGCGGGTGTCGAGGTCGGCCGCCGCGAAGGCCGGGTGCGCGGCGATCGCGGCGAGGAAGGTGGCATTGGTCGCGAGCCCCGCCACCTGCGTCGCCGCCAGCGCCGCCGACAGGCGCCGGACGGCGCCGTCCCGCGTGGCGTCCCAGACGACGACCTTGGCGATCATCGGGTCGTAGTGGATGGAGATGGCGTCGCCCGGCCGGACGCCCGTGTCCACCCGGACGTGCGCGTCCTCGGCCGGGAAGCGCAGATGGTCGAGCCGGCCGGTCTGGGGCAGGAAGTCGCGCTGCGGGTCCTCGGCATAGAGGCGCACCTCGATCGCGTGGCCACGGATGGCGAGGTCGTCCTGCGACAGGGGCAGGGGCTCCCCGGCCGCGACACGGAGCTGCCATTCGACGAGGTCCTGCCCGGTGATCATCTCGGTCACCGGATGCTCGACCTGCAGGCGGGTGTTCATCTCCATGAAGTAGAACGAGCCGTCGGCGTCCAGCAGGAACTCGATCGTGCCGGCCCCGACGTAGCCGATGGCGCGCGCCGCGGTCACCGCCGCCTCGCCCATGCGCCGGCGGAGGTCGGGGTGCATGCCGGGGGCGGGCGCCTCCTCCACCACCTTCTGGTGCCGGCGCTGGATCGAGCAGTCGCGCTCGAACAGGTGCACCGCGTTCCCGTGCGCGTCGGCGAAGACCTGGATCTCCACGTGGCGGGGGCGCGCGAGGTAGCGCTCGATCAGCACCCGATCGTCACCGAAGGCCGCCGCCGCCTCGCGTTTCGCCCCGGCGAGTTCGTCGGCGAAGCGGGCGGGGTCGGTCACGGCGCGCATGCCCTTGCCGCCGCCGCCGGCCGACGCCTTGATCAACACGGGCCAGCCGATGCGCGCGGCCTCGGCGGCGAGGCGGTCGGGGTCCTGGTCGTCGCCGTGATGGCCGGGCACGGTGGGCACGCCGGCCGCCTGCATCAGCGCCTTGGCCTCGGACTTGCCGCCCATGGCGCGGATGGCGGCCGGCGGCGGGCCGACGAAGACGAGGCCGGCCGCCGCACAGGCCTCGGCGAAGGCCGCGTTCTCCGACAGGAAGCCGTAGCCGGGATGCACCGCCTGCGCGCCCGCCGCCCGGGCGGCGGCGATGACCGCGGCGGCGTCGAGATAGCTCTCGCGCGCCGGTGCCGGCCCGATGCGGACGGCCGTGTCGGCCATGGCGACGTGGCGGGCACCCGCGTCGGCGTCGGAATGGACGGCGACGGTGCGAAGGCCCAACCGCCGGGCGGTACGGACGATCCGGCAGGCGATCTCGCCCCGGTTGGCGATCAGCAGCGTGTCGAAGGGCATGGGCGTCACGCGACGAGCGCGCGATCGACGGCGTCCGGTTCCCGTTCGATCACGCGGAGCAGCACCCGGGCAGGCCCTTGTGGCGTCCGGTGCCCCTGTTCCCAGTTCCGGACGGATCCCGGCGAAAAGCCGAAGCGACGCGCGAACTCGGCCTGTGTCAGGCCCAGACGGCCACGGATCGCGCGGACGTCGACGGCGGCGGGAACCTCGACCGTCGTCGTGCGGACGGCCACGGGATCACCGCGCGCGAACGCCACCGCCTCCCTCATCCCATCGATGATCCTGCTGGCCATCGTCATCTCCCCTGATCCGACCGGTTCGTGAAGGCCTCGACGTAGGCTTTCGCAAGTTGCCGCAGTTCCTTCTTCTCCGCTTGCGAAAGATCGATGCGCTCGCCCTTGGCATGGATCGCGACGAGAGCGAGCGGAACACGATCATCATGATGATCGTACATCACCCGTGCTCCACCTCGCCGACCCTTGGACTGAAGGGAAAGACCGACGCGGACCTTCCTGAGGCCACCGGTGCCCGGAACGAGGTCTCCGATCTGCGGGTCGCGCGCAAGCCTGACCTTCAAGGTCTCGAGTTCCGCCTGCGTCATCAGCTGTCGCGCCATCGTCACGAACGACGGCATCTCGCAGATCATCTGGAGGCGCCCCATGCCGTGCCCCGGAACGTATCTGCGTCATCGACGTACCAACTCTGCCGGGCCGGGTCGCGGCGGTCAAGCCTCACCGCCGCCCCCCCGGGCGCTTCAGCGCGGCGTAGGTCAGGATGGCGTTGAAGCCGAAGAGCAGGAGCAGGATGCCCGCCACCACCTCGACCGAGGAGAGCACGCGGATGAGGTTCGAGCCGGGCACGATGTCGCCGTACCCCACCGTCGCCAGCGTGACGAGCGAGAAATAGAGCGCCTCGGGAAAGGTGATGTCGCGCCCCATGGCCCCGGCGATCATGAAGTGCGGCTCGGTCGAGACCCGGTCGATGACCGTGTAGAGCGCACCGAACACGATCACGAGGACCGAATAGAAGGTGAGGAAGGCGAAGGCCGGCTGCACCAGGTCCGCCACCTGCTCGAAGAACTCCTCGAACAGCAGGCCGGTGTCGAGCAGCAGAAGCGCCACGTCCTGGCTCGCGCGGAAGACGACCACCGATGTCAGCGCCATGGCGCCGAGGAAGAAGACGTCCGCCGTCCTCGGCTCGATCTCCTGGGTCGGCACGGTGAAGGTGGCCAGCAGGATCCCGAGGATGGGCAGGAGCCACCGGAACGGATGGCCGATCCGCACGTCGGGCTTCAGCTCCTCGCGGGCCAGGACCTCCCGGATCGCGTCGCGCCGGACCAGCGCGCCGGCGAGGAACGCCGCCAGCGGCATGACGAAGCCCACGTGCGGCACCCACGGGTGGGTGTTGGGGAAGTTCGCCTCGGCCACGAACACGAAGACGCAGGCGTAGATGCCGATGAAGTCCGCCAGCGCGATGGTGAAGAACCGGCTGCCCGGAAAGACCGCGAGGAACGTGCCCACGGTGACCAGCACCGAGGCGACCACCACGACCACGAGCCAGCCGGCGGTCACCTCGATCGCGACCCCCAGCAGCAGCAGGAAGGCGCCGCTGGCCGCCACCGACAGGAGCCAGCGCCGCGCCGTCGTCCGGTCGGCGAGCAGCCGGGCCCGATGCGAGGCGGCCGGGGGCGAGGCGGCCCGGTGCGAGGCGGCCGGGGGCGAGGCGGCCGGGGGCGAGGCGGCCGGGGGCGAGGCGGCCGGGGGCGAGGCGGGGTCGGGATTGCGCGACATGGCGCCACCGACAGTGTCCCAAGGCACGGCGCGCGTAAAGCGTCAGACCGGCCGCACCACCTCCGCGCGAAGGCGGACCACGACGTCCTCGACCGCCGTCCCCGGGATGCCGAGGGCCTCGAGCGCCTCGCTCGCCAGCGCGACGCTCGATTCGAACGTTTCCTGCACCACCCCGGAGGCGCCGGCGGCGGCGAGGCGGGCGACGATCCGGTCGGCGAGCGCGGGGAGGAAGGGCGTCGTCACGATCGAGAGCCCGACGGGGGCGAACATGAACTGCGCCGTCGCGGTCTCGACCACCCCCGTCACCTGCGCGCTGCCCAGCCCGAAGACCCAGCGGCCCAGCGCCCGGAACCGCTCG
>JBIJED010000512.1:0-3039 GCA_044343785.1 Azospirillales bacterium
GCCGTCTCGTACTCGACGTGCGCCGTCGAGATCGTGATCCCGCGCGCCTTCTCCTCAGGCGCCTTGTCGATCTGGTCGTACGCCGTGAACGTGGCACCGCCCGACTTCGCCAGCACCTTCGTGATCGCCGCCGTCAGCGACGTCTTCCCGTGGTCAACGTGACCGATCGTGCCGACATTGCAGTGCGGCTTGTTCCGCTCGAACTTCGCCTTCGCCATCGTTCCGTCGCCCGTTTCTGGACAATGCGCCCCGAACCGCCCACCGGCCCGGCTCCGCGTCCGTTCGTCCCGCCCGCCGGCGGGAGCACCCTTGTTGGAGCGGGTGAGGGGAATCGAACCCCCACAACCAGCTTGGAAGGCTGGGGCTCTACCATTGAGCTACACCCGCGACCCGCCCCCCGTCGGGGCCGGACCGAAAACCTTGGTGGAAGGGGCTGGATTCGAACCAGCGTACGCTGACGCGGGCAGATTTACAGTCTGCTGCCTTTAACCACTCGGCCACCCTTCCGCACGTTCCGGCCGCCAGGGCTCGGAACGGAGCGCCGAACTATGTGCATTCGCCCCCTGCTGTCAACAGGAAACGGGGCTGGTGTCGCCACCCGACGCGCCCTAGATCTGGGGCGGCATGGCACCGAAAAAACCCCCTCGCCCCACCGGACCGAAGCGGCCCGGGCGCGACCGGCCCGCCGAGGCGCGACAGACCCGCCCGGCCGACCCCAGGCCGCCCCGCAGCGCGCCGAACAGGACGGAGGCGCGTCCCGAACGCGCCGGCCCGCCGCCGGCCCGGGGGCGCGACGGCGGCGACGGCCCGCGCCGGGGGGCCGCCACGCTCTTCGGCGTCCATGCGGTGTCCGCGGCGCTCCTCAATCCCGACCGGTCGTGCCGCCTGCTCTGGGCGACGGACGCTGGGGCCGCCTCGGTGGCCGACGTGCTGGCCCGCGTCCGTGCCGCCGGCCGCCGCCCTCCGGAAGTACGGATCGTCGAGCGCGCACGGCTCGACCGTCCGTTTCCGGCGGGAACGGTCCACCAGGGCCTCGCGCTGGAGGTGGAACCCCTGGCCGAGGCGGATCTCTCGGACCTCCTCGTGGACGCGGACGCGCCGTCGCTCGTGGTCGTCCTCGATCAGGTCACCGACCCGCACAACGTCGGGGCGATTCTCCGTTCGGCCGCCGCCTTCGGCGCGTCCGCCGTCGTGGTGACCGAGCGCCATGCGCCGGAGGTGACGGGAACGCTCGCCAAGGCCGCGTCGGGCGCGCTCGAGGCGGTGCCCCTCGTCCGGGTCACCAACCTCGCGCGGGCGCTGGTCGAGATGCGGGAGGCCGGGTTCTGGTGCGTCGGCCTGTCAGAGCACGCGACGCAGGCCCTGGCCGACCGGCCCCTTCCCGCGCGCCTCGCCATCGTGCTGGGCTCCGAGGGGACCGGCATCCGCCGCCTCACCGCCGAACGTTGCAACGCCCTGGCCCGCCTTCCGACCGGGGGGGCCGTCGCGAGCCTCAACGTCTCGGTCGCCGCGGCGGTCGCCCTTTACGAAGCCGTCCGGAATCGGGCATGACCGGAGGGCGACGCGTCAAAGTTCCGCGCCGGCTCCGCCCCGGCTTGTTCGACGCGATGGGGTCAAGTAACCTCGGCGGAGAGGGCCGGCTTAGCTCAGGGGTAGAGCAACCGCCTTGTAAGCGGTAGGTCGTCGGTTCAAATCCGACAGCCGGCACCAGCGTCGTCCACGGGGTTTTTCGGGACCAGCCACGATGACAAATCAAGGTCAGGGTCAGGCCAAGTTCGCCCTCGTGGTGTTCGACGCGCGAACCAGCGTCGACCCGGACAACGTGGGCGCGTTGGAAAAGCTGCTCCGCAGTTCCGACCGACACGCCCTCGGGTTCGCCGTCCGCGTCCGGTCCGCCTCGCTGCGGGAGACCGAGGATGCGGCGGTGAACTGCATCGCGCTCGCCGGCCTGCCACCTGCGGTGGAGGACAATCTGATCATCGACCGGGTCGAAACGGCGCTGGTCCGCCTCGGCGAGCGCGGCGCCACGTTCGAGAAGCCGCGCAACCTCGCCCTGGTCGGCGTGGGCGGCGCGCCGCGCATCATCAACGACAGCGCCGCCGCCGTGCGCCACCTGCTCGATCAGGTCGGCGACGGGCCCGAGCCGTTCGGCAAGATCCTTCGCATCTTCACGCCGCCCGGCATCGACAGCGGTACCGACCCGATCGCGCGTCGCAACGCGGCCACCAAGCTCCGGGCAAAGCTGGCGCTGCGTATCGCCGACATGCTGGCCGACGCCGAAGGCAACAAGAAGCAGGTCGGCTTCGTCGAGGCCACGCCGACGCAGACCGAAGGGCTGCTGGTCGCGGTCGACAATCTGATGAAGATGCTGGAGACGCCGGATCCTGCGGTCGTCGACATCACAGCGGACATCCGGCGCATCCACGCGAAGGTCAATCCGGCCCTGCAGGAGTTCCTCGGCGTCTATCGGACGCTGGCGCGGCGGATCGAGAACCTGTCGGCGGAACTGAACCGGGACCCGGACGAGGCCACCAAGAAGGAAGTGCTGCGCTTCGCCCAGTACGCCGACACCATCAAGAAGACGGCGACGATGCTCGACTCCCTCATGAAGTGAGGGACCGGTCCGGGGCGCGGCCCCTCCGGAATCGGTCGGCCGGCCGGCGGTTTCGGGTTCGACACGAGACCGCAGCCGGGAGGCCCGCCTCGATCCACGCTCGCCCTCTCCCCCTCGGCACCGGCGAGGGAAGCTGCCGTCCCGCCGTGATCGCCGCTGTCGCTGTCGCGATCGTCGACGCGCCGCTCATCTGCGCGGGCTGAACGCCCACGGCGGCAGGAGCCGGGGTTCGGCGTCGTCTTCTGCCTCACGAGCGCGCCCACGGTCGAGCGGCTGATGCCGGCGCTGGGGTGGTGACGGCCCACCGTTCGATTCGCCCTCGTGGGCGCCCTCGACATGCCGGGCGTCGCCCGGCCGGCCTCGGTGGAGCGCATCGAACATCTGCCGCCCATGGCGCACGCGGCCTTACACGGCGCCCAGCGGCA
>JBIJED010000043.1:0-10726 GCA_044343785.1 Azospirillales bacterium
TGGTGTGGATGCAGATCGGCGTGCGCAACGATGCGGCCGCCGCCCGGGCCGAGGCCGCGGGCCTGCGCGTGATCATGAATCGCTGCCCCAAGATCGAGTATTCGCGCCTGTTCGGCGAACTCGGCTGGCAGGGGATCGATACCGGCATCGTCACCACCAAGCGGCGGCCCGTGAAGCCCGCCCGACCCCTGATGTGAGGAGAGGCCCATGAGTTCCTTCGGCTTCGAGACCCGCGCCATCCACGCGGGCGCCGCCCCCGACCCGGCGACCGGCGCCCGCGCCACGCCGATCTACCAGACCACCTCCTTCGTCTTCGACAGCGCGGACCACGCGGCCTCGCTGTTCAACCTCCAGCAGGTGGGCTTCATCTATTCCCGCCTGACCAACCCGACCGTGTCGGTGCTGGAGGAGCGCATCTCCAGCCTGGAGGGCGGGCGCGGGGCGACGGCGACGTCGTCCGGCCACGCCGCACAGCTCCTGGCGCTCTTCCCCCTCATGCGCCCGGGCGACGAGATCGTCGCCTCGCGCAAGCTCTACGGCGGGTCGCTGAACCAGATGGCGAACGCCTTCCCGCGCGCCTTCGGCTGGAACACCGTCTTCGTCGACCCGGACGACCCGCAGAACGTCGCCCGCGCGGTGACGGAGCGCACGCGCGCCATCTTCATCGAGAGCCTGGCCAACCCCGGCGGCGTCGTCTGCGACATCGAGGCGATCGCCAAGGTCGCGGCGGATGCGGGCGTGCCGCTGATCGTCGACAACACGATGGCGACGCCGTACCTGTGCCGGCCGTTCGAGTGGGGGGCGACCATCGTCGTCCACTCGACCACCAAGTTCCTGGCCGGCCACGGAAATTCCATCGGCGGCGTGGTGGTGGACAGCGGGCGGTTCGACTGGACGAAGGCGGGCAGGTATCCGGCGCTCGCGGAGCCCGAGCCCGGCTATCACGGCCTGAAGTTCCACGAGACGTTCGGCGACCTCGCCTACACGGTCTACGGCCACGCGGTGGGCCTGCGGGATCTCGGCCCGAACCAGCAGCCGATGAACGCGTTCCTGACGCTCCAGGGCATCGAGACGCTGGCGCTCAGGATGGAGCGGCACTGCGCGAACGCGCAGAAGGTCGCGGAATTCCTGAAGGGTCACCCGGCGGTCGCCTGGGTGAACTACGCCGGCCTGCCCGACAGCCCCTATCACGCGCTCCAGCGGAAGTACCTGCCCAAGGGTGCGGGCTCGGTCTTCACCTTCGGCGTGAAGGGCGGCTACGAGGCGGGGGTGAAGCTGGTGGAGACGGTGGCGCTGTTCAGCCATCTGGCGAACATCGGCGACACGCGCTCGCTGATCATCCACCCGGCGTCGACCACCCATCGCCAGCTGGACGAGGACGGGCTCAAAGCGGCGGGCGCGGGGCCGGACGTGGTGCGGCTTTCGATCGGGATCGAGAGCGTGGACGACATCGTGGCGGACCTCGACCGGGCGCTGCGGGCGTTGTGAGGAGCGGGAGGGTCCGCGGCGGCGCGCCCCCTCTCCCTGTCCCTCTCCCCGGGGGGGAGAGGGAACGCCGTGTCTAGTCTGCTCCCCTCGCCCCCCCGGGGAGAGGGGTCGGGGGAGAGGGGGTCGCCGCCGTGAGGTGGGGCACCGGCACCTCCGCCTCCACCCCCTCCCACACGGCCAGCAGCTGCGCCGCCGTCGCGATGGCGATGGCCCGCGGGTGTTTGTCGGCGATCCCCTCGACCCCGATCGGGCAGACGAGGCGCTCCAGCGGCAGCCCCTGCGCCCGCAGCCGCTTCGCGAACCGCGCCCGCTTGGTGTCCGACCCGATCAGCCCGACGAACGCGATGTCGTCGCGTGCCAGCGCCGCCGCCACGATCGCCTCGTCGAGCGCATGGCTGTGGGTCATCACCAGCACCGCCGCCCCGGCCGGCATCGTCGGCACCAGCGCCGCCGGATCGTCCTCGACCCGCACCCGCACGCCCGCCGGCACGCTTGCCGGGAACTCCGTCGCCCGCGGATCGACCCAGTCGACCGCGACCGGCAGGCCGGCGAGAACGTCCACCGTCGCACGCCCCACGTGCCCGGCGCCGAACAGCCAGAGCCGGCGCGTCACGGGCAGCATCGGCTCGAACAGGATCGACGTCGACCCGCCGCAGCACTGGCCGAGCAGCGGACCCAGCGGGAATTCCCGCATCCGGGGCAGCACGTCGCCGCGCTCCAGCAGGCGCCGCGCCTCGCCGATCGCCTTGTGCTCCAGGTTCCCGCCGCCGATCGTGCCGTGGAGCGCGCCGGCGGTGACGACCATCTTGGTGCCCGCGTCGCGCGGCGTGGAGCCCAGCGCCTCGACGACCGTGACGAGGACCGCCGCCTCGCTGCGGGCGCGAAGGGCCGAGAGCGTGTCGAGCCAGTCCGTCATCCCGCCATCCGCGCCCGCAGGGCCTCGCACGCCATGAGCACCCGCTCGGGCGTCGCCGGGGCGTCGAGGTCGGGGACGAGGCGGTGGTCGGCCACCGCCGCGACCGCGTCGCGCAAGGCCAGCCAGGCCGAGATGCCCAGCATCAGCGGCGGCTCCCCCACCGCCTTCGAGCGATGGATGGTGTCCTCGCGGTTCGCGTTGGCGAACAGGCTGACGCGGAGGTCGGGCGGCACGTCGCGCGCGGTCGGGATCTTGTAGGTGGAGGGGGCGTGGGTGCGCAGGCGCCCGTCGGCGTCCCAGCACAGCTCCTCCATCGTCAACCAGCCGATCCCCTGCACGAAGCCGCCCTCGATCTGCCCGACGTCGATCGCCGGGTTGATCGAATGGCCGACGTCGTGCAGCACGTCCGCCCGCAGGAAGCGGGACTCGCCGGTCAGCGTGTCGATCTCGGCCTCGGTCGCCGCCGCACCATAGGCGAAGTAGTAGAAGGGGCGGCCGTGGGCGGCCGAGCGGTCCCACCAGATCTTGGGCGTCCGGTAGAACCCCGTGGCCGAGAGCGAGATGCGGGCCATGTAGGCCATCCGTGTGACGTCCTCGAACGCCATCACGTGGTCGCCCACCCGCACCTTGTTGTCCTTGAAGGCGACGGCGTCGGGCGCCGTGCCGAACCGCTCGGCCAGGAAGTGCGTCAGGCGGTTCCGGATCTGCATCGCCCCGTCGCGCGCCGCCATGCCGTTCAGGTCGGTGCCCGAGGAGGCGGCGGTGGGCGAGGTGTTGGGGACCTTGCCGGTGTTCGTCGCCGTGATGCGGATGCGGTCGAGGTCGATCTGGAACGTCTCGGCCACCACCTGGGCGACCTTGACGTAGACGCCCTGCCCCATCTCGGTCCCGCCGTGGTTCAGCTGGACCGTCCCGTCCTGGTAGACCAGCACGAGGGCCCCCGCCTGGTTCAGGTGGGTGGCGGTGAAGGAGATGCCGAACTTGACCGGCGTCAGCGCGATCCCGCGCTTCAGGACCGGGCTCCCCCGGTTGAAGTCGTCGATCGCGCGCCGCCGCGCCCGGTAGTCGGACGAGCGCTCGAGTTCGTCCAGCATCTCCGGCAGGACGTTGTCCTCGACCGTCATCCCGTAATGGGTGACGTCGCGCACGCCGTCGCGGCCATAGAGGTTGGCCTTGCGGACGTCGAGCGGGTCCCGGCCCAGCGACCGCGCGATGCGGTCGACCACATGCTCGATCGCCACCATCCCCTGCGGCCCGCCGAAGCCGCGGAAGGCGGTGTTGGAGACCGTGTGCGTCTTGCAGCGGTGGCCGCGCACCTCCGCGTTGGCGAGGAAGTAGCCGTTGTCGGCGTGGAACATCGCCCGGTCGACGATGGCGTTCGACAGGTCGGGCGAGAAGCCGCAGCGGCCGGCGAGGTCCATGTCGAGCGCTAGGATGCGCCCGTCCGCGTCGTGGCCGACGTCGTAGCGGACGAAGAAATCGTGCCGCTTGCCGGTCATGATCATGTCGTCGTCGCGGTCGAGGCGGAACTTGACCGGGCGGCGCGTCTTCGCCGCGAGGATGGACGCGATGCAGGCGATCTGGGCCGGCTGCGTCTCCTTGCCCCCGAAGCCGCCGCCCATGCGCCGCACCTCGACCGTCACCGCATGGTCGGGCTTGCCGAGACAGCGGGCGATCAGGTGCTGCACCTCCGACGGGTGCTGGGTGGAGGAGAAGACGAGGAGGTCGCCGTCCTCGCGCGGCTGCGCACAGGCGATCATGCCCTCGAGGTAGAAGTGGTCCTGCCCGCCCATCTCCATCGTGCCGGTCATCCGGTGGGGGGCCGTGGCGAGCGCCGCCTCCGGCGCGCCCCGGCGCATGGTCAGCGACGGCGAGACGAAGAACCGCTTCTCCAGCGCCTCCTCCGCCGTCAGCACCGCCGGCAGCGGCTCGTATTCGACGCGCACCAGCTTCGCCGCCGCGCGGGCCTCCTTCAGCGTGTCGGCCGCCACGGCGGCGACCGGCTGGCCGTGGAACTGGACGAGGCCGTCGGCCAGCACCGGATCGCCCGGGAAGACCGGGCCGATGTCGATGTCGCCCGGCACGTCGCCGGCCGTGATCACCGCCCGCACCCCGGGAGCGGCCAGCGCCGCCGACACGTCGACCGACAGGATGCGCGCATGGGCGTGGACCGACAGGTGCGGGGCCACGTGCAGCGTGCCCGGAAGCTCCGGGATGTCGTCGATGTAGACCGCCTCGCCGGCCACGTGCTTGGCGGCGCTGTCGTGGGGGACGGACGCCCCCACCCCGCCCTTCAGCGGCCCGCGGTCGCGCCGGATTCCGCCGCCGTCAGCCATGGCTCGCCACCCTTGCCACGAGGCCTCGCGTCTCGAGATGGAAACGCAGCAGCAGGTTCTTCGCCACCGTCCGGCGATAGGCGGATGATGCGCGCATGTCGTCGATCGGGTTCATCTCGGCGTCGGCCGCCGCCATCGCGGCCGTCACCGCGTCGAGGCACCACGGCCGGCCGACGACCGCCGCCTCCACGCCGCGGGCGCGGAACGGGATCGCGGCCATCCCGCCATAGCCGGCGCGGAAGTCGGTCACGGTGCCGTCCGCTCCGCGGGTGAGGCGGAAGGCGGCGCAGACGGCCGAGATGTCCTGGTCGAACCGCTTCGACACCTTGTAGGTCACGAAGGTCTGATCCGGCCGCGGCAGGGGGACGCGGACCCGTTCGAGGAACTCGCCCTGCCGAAGCGTCGTCTTCCGATAGGCGAGGTAATGGTCCTCGATCGCGATCTCCCGCCGCTCGCCGCCGCGGTTGAAGACCAGCGTGGCGCCGAGTGCGATCAGCGCCGGCATCCCGTCGCCGATGGGCGAGCCGTTGGCGACGTTGCCGCCGAGCGTGCCCGTGTTGCGGATCTGGACCGAGGCGAAGCGGCGGAGCAGTTCGCCGAGCGACGGCCAGTGCCGGGCCAGCACGGGCATCACGTCGGTCCAGCCGGCGCCCGCGCCGACGTCGATCGCGTCCGGCCCCTCGACGACGGTGGCGAGATCCGCCACCTCGCCCAGATAAACGACGGGGTCGAGGCGGCGGTGCTGCTTGGTCACCCAGAGGCCGACGTCGGTCCCGCCGGCGAGGATCGTGGCGTCCGGGTTCGCGACCAGCAGAGAGGCCAGATCGTCGACCGTCCGGGGCGCATGGAAGCGGCCCTCGGCCGTCTCGACCGCCAGCGCATCCTCGCGGCGGATCGTGCGGATGGCGGCCAGCGTCTCCGCCGCCCGCGCGTCGAAGGCGTCCGGCGTCGTGCCCATGGCGGCGGCGGCATCGAGGATCGGGCGATAGCCGGTGCAGCGGCAGAGGTTCCCGGCCAGCGCATCCATCGCCGTCTCCCGGTCGGCACCGGGTGCCTCGTGGCGCAGCGCGAACAGGCTCATCACGATGCCGGGCGTGCAGAACCCGCACTGGGAGCCGTGGGCGTCCACCATGGCCTGCTGCACCGGGTGCAGGGCACCATCGTCGCCCCGCAGGTCCTCGACCGTGATCAACTGCCGGCCGTCGAGCGTGGGGAGGAACTGGATGCAGGCGTTGACGGCGCGGTAGCGCAGGCGCCCCTCCCGCTCCTCGCCCAGCACGACGGTGCAGGCGCCGCAGTCGCCTTCCGCGCAGCCTTCCTTGGTGCCGACGCGCCCGGTGCGGCGCAGCCATTCCAGCACCGTCTCGCACGGGTCCCCGACCGGAACCGTCCGGACCTCGCCCCCCATCAGCACGCGGATCACTTGCGTCATCGACCCCGACCGGCACAACCTTCGAACACGATATGGGACCGGCCCGTGTCCCCGCAACGGCGGCCCGCCGCTTGCAGGTCCGGGCGCACGACCCCACCGTCGCGGCCATGCACGGGCCGTGCCGCCCCGCCCCGCAGCCCCGCCCCGCAGCGAGGACAACGTCCCCCATGACCGCCGCCCCGCTCATCGCCCAGCCCGCCCCCCTCGCCCCGCTGTTCGCGGACCTGCCGGTCGTCACCGATCCGGCGCTGGTCCGGCAGAAGAGCCGCGACTTCTTCTGGTACTCCCCGGTCCTGAAGGCGCAGCTCCGCGACAAGTGCGCCGACCTCGTCGTGGAGGCGCGGGACGAGGCGGACGTGCTGAAGGTCGCGGCAATCTGCGCACGGAACGGGCTGCCGCTGACCGTCCGCGGGGCGGGCACCGGCAACTACGGCCAGTGCGTTCCCATGGCGGGCGGGGTCGTGCTCGACACGACCGCGCTCACCGCCGTCGAGTGGCACCGCGGGTCGACCGTGCGCTGCCAGCCGGGCATCCGGCTGATCGACCTCGACGCCGCGCTGCGCCCGGCCGGCTGGGAGCTGCGGATGCACCCGTCGACCAAGCGCACGGCGACCGTGGGCGGCTTCGTCGCCGGTGGCTCCGGCGGGGTCGGCTCGGTCGCGTGGGGCGGATTGCGGGAGCCGGGGAACATCGTCGCCGCGCGCGTCGTGACGATGGAGCCGGAGCCGCGGATCATCGAGCTGCGCGGCGACGCGGCCCAGAAGATCAACCGCGCCTACGGCACGACGGGCATCATCACCGCGCTGGAGATGCCGCTTGCCCCGGCGTGGCCCTGGGTCGACGTGGTCGTCGCGTTCGAGGACTTCATGACGTCGGTGCGCTGCGGCCACGCGATCGCCGCCGCCGACGGCGTGGTGAAGAAGCTGGTCAGCCCGATCGCCTGGCCGATCCCCAGATGGTTCAAGGGCCTGGAGGGCGTCGGCACGCCCGGCAGGTCGTTGCTGCTCTGCATGATCGCGGACGGCTCGATGGAGACGGTGCGCGACCTCGTCGCCGCGAACGGCGGCCAGATCGTGCTGGAGCGCCCGACCGCGGAAGGACCGGGGCAGACCCCGCTCTACGAGTACAGCTGGAACCACACCACGCTGCAGATCCTGAAGACCGACAGGTCGGTCACCTATCTCCAGTGCCTCTACCCGGCCGACCGGCTGATGGAGAGCGTGCAGGAGATGACGGAGCTGTTCGGCGACGAGGTGATCCCGCATCTGGAGTTCATCCGCTTCGGCGGACGGATCACCTGTTCGGCCCTGCCCATCGTCCGCTACACCACGCCCGAACGCCTCGCCCGCATCATCGACCTGTTCGAGCAGAACGGCGTCTTCGTCGCCAACCCGCACGTGGTGACGCTGGAGGACGGCAGCCGCCACAAGCGGGCCGATGCCGACCAGTTCGGCTTCAAGCGGGAGGTGGACCCGATGGGCCTGCTGAATCCGGGCAAGATGCGGAGCTTCAGCCCGGCGTGACCTCGCCCGTCCAGCCGCAGGACGCCAGCGCCGCCCGCAGATGGCCGGGAACGGGCGCAGTCACGACGATCGGTGGCCGTCCCTCGGCATAGGGGATCGTCACCCCGCGGGCGTGCAGGTGCAGCGCCACCGACGGCGCGGCGTCGGCGTAGACGGGGTCGCCCAGGATCGGCCAGCCGAAGGCGGCGGCGTGGACGCGGACCTGATGGGTGCGCCCCGTCCGCGGCCGCATCTCCACCCAGGTGGTTCCGGCGCTTCGCCCCAGCACCCTCCAATCGGTGCGCGCCGGCTGGCCCTGTTTCGGGTCGACCGTCATCCACCACCCGTCGCGGCGTGTCTGCTTCGCGAGGGCCAGGTCGATGGTCCCCGTCGCCGCCGCCGGGCCGCCGGTCACCACCGCCCAGTAGACCTTCTCCACCCCGCCGCCGGCGAACAGCGCGCCGAGCCGGGCCAGCGCCTTGGGATGGCGGCCGAGCACGAGGCAGCCCGACGTGTCGCGGTCGAGCCGGTGGGCCAGCTGCGGCCGGCGCTTGAAGCCGAAGGCGAGCGCGTCGAGCTGGTCCTCCACGCTCGCCCCCGCCTTCGGCCCGCCGTGGACCGGCAGCCCGGCCGGCTTGTCGAGCACGAGGACGTGCGCGTCCTTGAACAGGACCCGGGTGCGGAGGTCGGGGGTGCGGAGGTCGGGAACGCTCACCGCAGCCCGACGATCCCGCCGTCGGCGTCGATGTCGATCCGCTCCGCCTGGGGCACCTTTGGCAGGCCGGGCATGGTCTGAACGTCGCCCATCAGTGCCACGACGAAGCCGGCGCCGGCCGACAGGCGAAGCTCGCGCAGGGCCGCCACGTGTCCCGTCGGCGCGCCGAGCAGCTTGGGATCGGTCGAGAAGCTGTACTGCGTCTTGGCGATGCAGACCGGCAGCCGCCCGTAGCCCGCCGCCTCCAGCGCCGCCGCCTGGGTGCGGGCGGCGGGCGCCACCGAGACGTCGGCCGCGCGGTAGATGCGCGTGGCGATCGTTCGGATCTTGTCGAGCAGCGCCATGTCGTCCGGATAGAGGGTGTCGAAGGTCGCGGGCGGCCCGTCCAGCGCCGCCAGCACGGCGCGCGCCACCCCCTCGGCCCCCACCCCGCCCTCGGCGAAGTGCCGGCCCACCTCGGCGACGACGCCCGCGCGGGCGCAGGTCTCGCGGATCAGCGCATGCTCGGCCGCGGTGTCGGTGTGGAAGGCGTTGATCGCGACCACGACCGGCACGCCGAAGCCGCGCAGGTTCTCCACGTGGCGCAGCAGGTTCGGCAGGCCCCGCTCGAGGGCCGCGAGATCCTCGCGGCCCAACTCCGCCACCGGCACGCCGCCGTTGAACTTGAGCGCGCGGACGGTCGCCACGACGACGGCCGCGGCGGGGGCGAGGCCGGCCAGCCGGCACTTGATGTCGAAGAACTTCTCCGCGCCCAGGTCGGCGCCGAACCCCGCCTCGGTCACCACGAGGTCGGCCAGCGAGAGTGCTGCGCGCGTGGCGATGACCGACGAGCAGCCGTGCGCGATGTTGGCGAAGGGGCCGCCGTGGACGAAGGCGGGCGTGCCTTCGAGCGACTGGACGAGGTTCGGCTTCACCGCCTCCTTCAGCAGCGCCGCCATCGGCCCCACGGCCTTCACCGCGTCGGCGGTCACCGCCCGCCCGTCGGCGGTCCAGCCGATGACGATCCGGGCGAGCCGCGCCCTCAGGTCGGCGAGGTCCGACGCGAGGCAGAGGATGGCCATGATTTCGGACGCGGTCGTGATGTCGAACCCCGTCTCCCGCACCACGCCGTTCGCCCGCCCGCCGAGGCCGGAAACGACGTTGCGCAGCGTGCGGTCGTTCATGTCCACCACGCGCCGCCACGTCACCCGCCGCGGGTCGAGGTCGCCCGCCGTGCCGTGGTGGAGCGCGTTGTCGATCATCGCGGCGAGCAGGTTGTGCGCGCTGGTGACCGCGTGGAAGTCGCCGGTGAAGTGGAGGTCGATCTCCTCCTTCGGGCCGATCTGGGCCTTCCCGCCCCCGGTCGCCCCGCCCTTCGCCCCGAAGCAGGGGCCGAGCGAGGGCTCGCGCAGACAGATGGCGGTCTTCCGCCCGAGGCGGGTGAGCGCGTCCGACAGGCCGATCGTCGTCGTCGTCTTGCCCTCGCCGGCGGGCGTCGGGTTGATCGCGGTCACGAGGATCAGCCGGCCCTGCACGGCGCCCGCGCGGGTGGCGATCCAGGCCGGGTCGACCTTGGCCTTGGTGCGGCCGTAGGGTTCCACCGCGTCGGCGGGAATGTCGAGCGTCGCCGCGATCTCGGCGATGGGGCGCAGGGCGGGGGACGGGTCGGTCATGGGGGCGGGCGCCTTCGCAGGGTGCGTCCGGGTTCTACCCCGCCCGACCGGCGGTCGCCAGCCTCGAAAGACCCTACCCTCTCCGGCGTTGAACGCGCGGGCGGGCGCGGCCACATGCGGGGCGTGCGGGGCGGCGCCGGTCGCGGCCCCGATCGAGACGCCCGATCGGAAAGAGGGAGACCCCGGATGGACCAGAACGACCGCCGCGCCATCGACGATCTGTTCGCCAAGGTGCAGGAGGCCGAGCGCCAGTCGCCCCCGCGCGACGCCGAGGCCGAGGCGCACATCGGGGATCTCCTGCGCCGGCAACCGGCCGCCCCCTACTATCTCGCCCAGGCGGTGATCGTGCAGGAGCACGCGCTGACCGTGCTCGACCAGCGGGTCCGGGAGCTGGAGGCGGAACTCGCGCGCCGTCCGGCCGCGGTCGCGGCGGCGCCGGCGGCCCAGGGCGGCGGGTTCCTCGGCGGTCTGTTCGGCGCCCAGCCGCGCCCGGCCGACGCGCCGGCGCCCCAGCCCCGCACCGGCTCGGTGCCGGCGGGCGGCGGGCTCTGGAACCGGAGCGCGACCCCCGCGGCGCCGACGTACGGTCAGCCTGCCATGGGCCAGCCCGCGATGGGCCAGCCCGGGATGGGGCAGCCCGGGATGGGCCGGCCCGGCATGATGGGCCGTCCGATGGCGGGCGGCA
>JBIJED010000001.1:0-33179 GCA_044343785.1 Azospirillales bacterium
GTCCTCGTCGGCCACGCCGGGGGTCGCGAGCCACCGCCGGACGAACAGCATCCGGTCGGGCGTCAGTCCGGTTTCCTCGATCGTCTCGCGCCGCGCCGCCTCCTCGATCGTCTCCCCCTCGTCGACCAGGCCGGCCACGCACTCGATCAGCCGCGGTTCCTCGCGGCCCGCCAGGTGGGCGGCGATCCGCAGCTGCCGGACGAAGACGACGGCGTCCCGGACGGGATCGTAGGGGACCACGACGACCACGAGGCCGAGATGGAGGATCTCGCGCGCGAGCTCGTCGCTCCAGCTGCCGTCGAAGCGTCGGTGGCGGAAGCGATGCAGGCGAACCGGCAGGAATCCCTCGTGAAGGGTCTCCGGCGGCGCGGTCGTGACGATGTCGGCGCCCAAGTCGTTCTCCCCGCGGCGGGATCGTTCCGATCCGCTGTCCCGTTCCCCCCGATCATGGAGACGGGCGGAGGACTTGACCATGGGTATCGGATGCGACGACCGGCGCGATCCACACCGAGGCCGCGGACGGATCGCCGCCCGGCCCTCAGGGTCTGGGCAGAAGCGGCAGGACGAGGGCGCGCGTGTTCGGGTGGCCCACGTCGCGACCGGCCGGGACGCCGTCCGCGACCATCAGCGACACGACGATCTCCAGAAGGCCGGCGAGGACGAGGGCGGCGGCGACCGCGAGGGCGACGAGCGTCCAGCGCGGGCGGCGACGCGATATCCGTGTCTGCGTGGCGCTGTCGCCCATGCCACCCCTCCCCATCTGCGTCAGGAAGGGGACAGCCTAGGCCCGCGGGAACGTGGAGGGGTCGTGCGCAAACGCGTTGCCGCGGAAGGGTTTCCGCGGGACGGGCGTCGCAGGAGGAGGAAAAAGTGGCTCCGGGGGTCGGATTCGAACCGACGACCGAGCGGTTAACAGCCGCTAGCTCTACCGCTGAGCTACCCCGGAACACCACGCGGACGACGGTCGGGCACCGAGTGGAGGCACGGGGCGGAATCGAACCGCCGTACGCGGATTTGCAGTCCGCTGCATGACCACTCTGCCACCGCGCCGAACGCCGTCAGCGGCGCGTGTCATAGCGGCGGTCCAAGCACGGGTCAAGCGCCGCGCTCGTCCGTCCGGACGATTTGCGCGCCGGCCCCGCCCGGGCGGGGGCCGCGAGGCCGGGACCGCCGGTCGCCGCAACGCCGTGCCGCGTCGCAACATTGTCAGTCGACGGGAGTAGGGATATAAGCACGAGGAGAAAATCCGCGCCGTCTCTCGCCGATCGACCGGGGTCGCACGCAGCATGACCGAGTTCGCAGCCGCCCGCATCAACATGGTCGAGGGGCAGATCCGCCCGAACAAGGTCACCGATCCCGCGATCGTCGACGCGTTCCTGGCGGTCCCCCGCGAACGGTTCGTCCCGGGTCCGGCGCGCGCGATCGCCTATGTCGACGAGGACATCCCGGTGGGATCGGGCCGGTTCCTGACCGAGCCGATGGTCCTCGCCCGCATGATCCAGGAGGCCCGCGTCGCGCCGGCGGACAAGGTGCTCCTCGTCGGTGCGGGCACCGGCTACGCCTGCGCGGTGCTCGCCAGGATCGCCGGTGAGGTCGTCGGCGTCGAAGCGGACCGTGCGCTGGCCGACCGGGCGCGCTCGGCCCTCGGTGACCTCGGCGCGACGGACGTGATCGTGGTCGACGGTTCGCTGCCCGCAGGCGCGCCCGATCGCGCGCCGTTCGACGTGGTGCTGATCGACGGTGCGGTGGCGGAGGTTCCGCCGTCCCTGCTCGCCCAGGTCGGCGAAGGCGGGCGCCTCGTCGCCGTCGTGGCCCCGCAGGGACGGTTCGGTCAGGCCGTCCTGTTCGAGCGGCGGGGCGGCGTCGCGTCGCCGCGCGTCCTCTTCGATGCCGGAACCCCGCTTCTGCCGGGATTCGAGCCGGTCGCTGGTTTCCAGTTCTGAACGGGGCCGCCCCCGTCCGCGGGTCCCCGCGTTTTCCTCGTCTGGAGGTCGAGTCATGTCTGGATGTCGGGTCATGGTTGTCACGAGGCGTGGATTTCCAGCGGCGATCACCGGTCGGGGACTGATCGTTCCCGCCATCCTCGCCGCCCTGGGACTGGCGGCGCCCGCAAC
This sequence comes from Azospirillales bacterium, assembly GCA_044343785.1. GTDB lineage: Bacteria > Pseudomonadota > Alphaproteobacteria > Azospirillales > Azospirillaceae > CANGXM01. The sequence goes on from JBIJED010000001.1 coordinate 2,115, forward strand.
GGCCCAGACGCTGCAGGAGGCCCTGGCGCAGGCCTACACGGCCAATCCGCAGCTCGAGGCCCAGCGCGCGGCGCTCCGCGCGGCCGACGAACAGGTTCCTCAGGCGCTCTCGAACTACCGGCCGACGGTGGAAGGGACCGCCTCCATCGGTACCGCCGAGACCGACGTGTCCGGCGCGGCCGGGGCGGGCAACAACGGCGCAAGGACGTCGCAGCCCCGCTCGCTCGGCATCGCGGTGACCCAGCCGATCTATCGCGGCGGCCGGACCGCCGCGCAGGTGAGCCGTGCCGAAAACGTCGTCCAGGCAAGCCGGGCCCAGCTGTTCGCGACCGAGCAGACGATCCTTCTCAGCGCGGCGACGGCCTATTTCGACGTCGTCCGCGATCAGGCGACGCTGGAGCTGAACACCAGCAACGAGCAGGTGATCGGTCGCCAGCTCGAGGCGACCCGGGACCGTTTCCGGGTGGGAGAGGTGACGCGGACCGACGTCAGCCAGGCGGAATCCCGCCTCGCGGGCGCGACGTCGAACCGGATTCTCTCCGAGGGCAATCTCGCATCGAGCCGCGCGGTCTACGCCCGCATCGTGGGGTCGACGCCGGGCCGGCTCACGCAGCCCCGGCCCACCTTCTCCCTGCCTGCCTCGATGCAGGAGACGATCGACCTCGCCGTCGCGGCGAACCCGTCCATCGTCTCCTCGCAGTTCACCGAGGCCGCGGCGCGGGACGCGATCGATCAGGTGCGGGGTGAGGTGCTCCCGTCGGTCAGCCTCCGTGGCAGCCTGCAGCGCGGTCTCGAAACGTCGCCGAACGCATTCCGGACCGATGCCGCATCGGTGACCGCGCAGCTGACGGTGCCCCTCTATCAGGCGGGCGCGGTGGCGTCGCGCGTCCGTGAGGCGACGCAGACGGCCGGCCAGCGGCGCATCGAGATCGATCAGGCGCGCACGCAGACGATCGAGACGGCGATTCGGGCGTGGCAGGCATTGACCACCTCGCGCGCAAGCATCCAGTCGCGACAGGCCCAGGTGAGGGCGGCGGAGATCGCGCTCGAAGGGGTGCGGCAGGAAGCGACGGTGGGGTCGCGCACCACTCTCGATGTGCTCGACGCCGAACAGGAGCTTCTCAACGCCAGGGTGGGTCTTGTACAATCACAGCGCGACGAACTCGTGGCGGCGTTCCAAATCCTCGCGGCAACGGGCCAGCTCGGCGCGCGGCAACTCAACCTGCCGGTGCAGGCGTACGACGTTGAAGAGAACTACCGTTCCGTTCGGGATCGGTGGTAGAAATATCGCCGTATGAAGGTACCGACCGTACACTTTCGGGTTGGCGGTCCGTAGGGTCGCTGTTATGGGTTTTCGGGGCGGGGAAGAACAAGGGTAGCTATGAGCGATCAACGGTCCCAGCAAGAGCCCTCGATGGAGGAGATCCTTGCGTCCATCCGTCGGATCATCTCCGAGGATGGTGACGGCAACGACGTCGCCCCCGCGCCGGCGCCCGCCCCGGCCGCCGCAAAGCCCGCCGTCGTCGAGGCGCCGCCGAAGCCAGTCGACGACGACGTCCTCGAATTGACGAACATGGTGCCGGAGGAGCCGTCCTTCGCGCCGGAACCGTCATGGTCCGACCCCGTTCCCGAACCGCCGCCTCCCCGGCCGGCTTCCCGGCCGGCCCCGACCGCCTACGTCGACGACGACAGCCTCATTTCCCCGCAGCCGGCCGCTCAGGCCGCCGCGCACTTCGCCCAGATGTACTCCAACGCCGGCATCGAGAAGGCGTGGCCGCTGGGCAACCACATCCGTACCGTCGAGGATGTGGTGAAGGACCTTCTCCGCCCGCTCCTGAAGGAGTGGCTGGACGAGAACCTGCCGTCGCTCGTCGAGCGGCTCGTACAGCGGGAACTCGACCGGATGGGGCGCCGCGCCGGCTACGAGTGAGCCGGACCCCGACCCGAAAAGCCGGGCGCCTCCAGCGCCCGGCTTTTTTGATTCCGGACCCCGCCCGTTCGAGGGTCGCCTTGCTCCGACCACCGTCACCCGCTAAATCCGCGCCTTGGGCGCAACATCGACAGAACCGGATCCTTCCGACATGCTGGACAAGACCTACGAGCCCGCCGCCGTCGAGGGACGCACCTACGAGGCCTGGGAAGCGTCGGGCGTCTTCGGCGCGCAGGTCGGATCGAACCGCGTCCCCTTCACGGTCATGATGCCGCCGCCCAACGTGACGGGCAGCCTGCACATGGGCCACGCGCTCAACATGACCCTGCAGGACGTCACGATCCGCTATCGCCGGATGAAGGGGCACGACGCCCTCTGGCAACCCGGCACCGACCACGCGGGCATCGCCACGCAGATGGTGGTGGAGCGCCAGCTGGCCGAACAGGGCAAGAGCCGCCAGGACCTCGGCCGCGCCGCGTTCCTCGACAAGGTCTGGGAATGGAAGGCCTATTCCGGCGGGACCATCACCGGGCAGCTTCGCCGCCTGGGCGCGTCGGCCGATTGGCCGCGCGAGCGCTTCACGATGGACGAGGGGCTCAACCGCGCGGTCCGCAAGGTCTTCGTCGAACTCTACCGCCAGGGCCTGATCTACAAGGACAAGCGGCTGGTCAACTGGGACCCGAAGCTGCACACGGCGATCTCGGACCTCGAGGTGGAGCAGCGCGAGGTGCAGGGCAGCCTGTGGCACTTCCGCTATCCGGTCGAGGGTATGGAGGGGCGGTTCATCACCGTCGCCACCACCCGGCCGGAGACCATGCTGGGCGACACCGCGGTCGCGGTGCATCCCGACGATCCGCGCTATGCCGACCTGATCGGGCGCCACGCGGTCCTGCCCATCGTCGGCCGCCGCATCCGCATCGTCGCCGATGACTACGCGGATCCGGAGACGGGGTCGGGTGCGGTGAAGATCACGCCCGCGCACGACTTCAACGATTTCGAGGTCGGCCGCCGTCACGGGCTCGAACTCATCAACGTGTTCGACCGCGACGCCCGGCTCAACGAGAACGCGCCCGAGGCCTACCGCGGCCTCGACCGGTACGACGCGCGCAAGACGATCGTCGCGGAGATGGAGGGGCTCGGCCTCGTCGAGAAGATCGAGCCGCACGTCCACAAGGTGCCGCACGGCGACCGTTCCGGCGTGGCGATCGAGCCGTGGCTGACCGACCAGTGGTACTGCGACGCGGCCACCCTGGCGAAGCCCGCCATCGCGGCGGTCGAGGAGGGGCGGACGGTGTTCGTGCCCAGGACCTGGGAGAACACCTACTTCGAGTGGATGCGCAACATCCAGCCCTGGTGCATCAGCCGCCAGCTCTGGTGGGGCCACCAGATCCCCGCTTGGTACGACGGCGACGGCAACGTGTTCGTCGCCGAGACGGAAGCCGAGGCCCAGGCCCTCGCCCGGGCGAAGCACGGGCGGGACGTGCCGCTGGAGCGCGACGCCGACGTGCTCGACACCTGGTTCTCCTCGGCCCTCTGGCCCTTCTCCACGCTGGGATGGCCGGACGATTTGCCCGAGGTGAAGCGCTACTATCCCGGCGACGTCCTCGTCACGGGCTTCGACATCATCTTCTTCTGGGTCGCCCGGATGATGATGATGGGCCTGCACTTCATGGGCGACGTGCCCTTCCGCAAGGTCTACATCCACGCCCTCGTGCGCGACGAGCGCGGGCAGAAGATGTCGAAGTCGAAGGGCAACGTCATCGACCCGCTGCAGCTGATCGACAGCTACGGTGCGGACGCGCTCCGCTTCACGATGGCGGCGCTGGCCGCCCAGGGCCGCGACGTGAAGCTCTCGGCCCAGCGTGTCGAGGGCTATCGGAACTTCGTCACCAAGGTCTGGAACGCCGCGCGGTTCGGCCAGATGAACGGCTGCGCACCGGTCGCGGGGTTCGACCCCCGCACCGTGCGCCTGACGGTCGACCGCTGGGTCATCGGCGAACTGGCCGAATGCGCGCAGCGCACGGCGCAGGCGCTGGAGGCCTTCCGCTTCAACGACGCCGCCGGCGCCCTCTACCAGTTCCTCTGGGGCACCTTCTGCGACTGGTACATCGAGGTCTCGAAGCCGATCCTCCAGGGCGAGGACGAGGCGGCCAAGGCGGAGGTGCGCGCCACCTTCGCCTGGGTGCTCGATCGGGCCCTGCATCTCCTCCACCCGCTGATGCCGTTCGTGACGGAGGAACTCCACGCCCAGTTCCGGACCGACACGAGCTGGCTCGTCTCCTCGGCGTGGCCCGAGATCGGAGCGGACATGGTCGACGCGGACGCGGCGGCCGAGATGAACTGGGTGGTGCGGATCGTCTCCGCCGTGCGCACGGCGCGTGCCGAGGTCAACGTGCCGCCGGGCGCGCAGATCCCGCTGCGCCTGAAGGACGCGAGCCCCCTCGTCACGCAGCGCCTCGACCGCCATCGCGACCTGATCCTGCGCCTCGCCCGCCTGTCCGATGCCGGTGCTCTGGACGGCGACGTTCCGCAGGGCGCCGTCCAGGCGGTGATCGAGGATGCGACGGTGGTGCTTCCGCTGGCCGGGATCGTCGATCTCGACCAGGAGCGGGCACGGCTGCGCAAGGAGATCGCCAGGCTCGACGACGAGGTCGCGAAGATCGACCGGAAGCTCGGCAATCCGGACTTCCTGGCGCGGGCGCCGGAAGACGTGGTCGACGAGCAGAAGGCGCGGCGGGAAGAGGCGCAGGAGGTGCTGTCGCGCCTCAGGGGCGCGCTCGACCGTCTCGGCTGACGGTCCGCGTCCCCCCGCCCGGCGCGTGCCGGGCGGGGGGACGGACGGTCAGTGCAGGATCTGCGAGAGGAACAGCTTGGTCCGCTCGGACTGCGGGTTCGAAAAGAAGAGTTCGGGGACGTTCTGTTCCACGATCTCGCCCCGGTCCATGAAGATCACCCGGTCGGCGACCTGCCGGGCGAAGCCCATCTCGTGCGTGACGCAGAGCATGGTCATCCCCTCGCCCGCGAGGCTGACCATCACGTCCAGCACCTCCTTGACCATTTCGGGATCGAGGGCCGAGGTGGGCTCGTCGAACAGCATGACCTTGGGGTTCATGCAAAGCGCGCGGGCGATGGCGACGCGCTGCTGCTGACCGCCCGAGAGCTGTCCGGGATACTTGTTCGCCTGCTCCGGGATGCGCACGCGCTCCAGGAACCGCATGGCGACCGCCTCGGCGTCCTTCTTCGGCATCTTGCGGACCCAGATGGGCGCCAGCGTGCAGTTCTCCAGCACGGTCAGGTGCGGGAACAGGTTGAAGGACTGGAACACCATCCCGACCTCGCGGCGGACGGCGTCGATGTTCTTCAGGTTCCCGGTCAGCTCGATCCCGTCGACGACGATCTGCCCCTTCTGGTGTTCCTCCAGACGGTTGATGCAGCGGATGAGCGTCGACTTGCCGGACCCGGACGGGCCGCAGATGACGATCCGTTCGCCCCGGGTGACGGTGAGGTTGATGTCGCGCAGCACGTGGAACTCGCCGTACCACTTGTGCATGCCGGCGATCTGGATGAACTCGGGCTGGCCCTGGGCCGGGCCGACGGCGGCGTTTGTCATGTGATCGGATCCCTGTTCGTCGTCTGGCCGGGCCTCAGCGCCGCATTCCGCGGTTGAGGTCGACTTCGAGTTTCTGGCTGTACTTGGACATGGCGAAGCAGAAGAAGAAGTAGAGGGTCGCGACCGCGATGTAGGCCTCGACGCCGAAGCCCTGCCAAGCGGGCTCGATGATCGACGTCTTCGCCGCGTTCAGGATGTCGTAGATGCCGATGATCAGCACCAGCGAGGTGTCCTTGAACATGCCGATGAAGGTGTTGACCATCGGCGGGATCACGATGCGCAGCGCCTGGGGCAGGATGATGAACAGCGTCTTGTTCCAGTAGGAGAGGCCGAGCGCGTCGGCCGCCTCCCCCTGTCCCTTCGGGATCGCCTGCAGCCCGCCGCGGATGACCTCCGCCAGATAGGCGGCGGCGAACAGGATGATGGCGACCTGCGCCCGAAGCAGCTTGTCGATGTTCAGCCCGTCCGGAAGGAACAGCGGGAACATCACCGACGCCATGAAGAGGATGCTGATCAGCGGCACGCCGCGGATCAGCTCGATGAAGACCACGCAGAGCGCCTTGATCGCCGGCATCCCCGTCGACCGCCGGCCGAGCGCCAGCAGGATGGCGAGCGGGAAGGCGCCCACGATGCCGAAGGTCGACAGGATCAGCGTGATCGGGAGGCCACCCCAGCGCTCCTGGCTGACGTACGCGAGGCCGAGGACGCCGCCCCACATCAGCACGCCGATGGCGGTCAGGCCCCCGGCCCAGATCGCCATGAGCCACCGGTTCCAGAACCGCTTCATCGCGCTCACCACGTAGAGCGCGATGAAGAGGACGCAGGCGAGCAGCGGCCGCCACTGTTCGTCGTAGGTGTAGGTGCCGAACAGGATGAAGCGGTGCTTCTCGTTGATCAGGGCCCAGCAGGCCCCGATGCCGCGCGCCTCGCGGCAGGCCGCGGTGTTGTTGCCGGGCACCGACCAGATCGCGTTCACGAACGCCCAGTCCACGAAGCCGGTGATCCAGCGGACGAGGAAATAGGCGAGCAGCAGCGTGACGGCCGTGTTGAGCCAGCTGGAGAACAGGTTCTCGCGCATCCAGCCGACGATCCCGCGCTGGGAGCGGGGGGGGAGCAGGTCGGCGGCGCCGGTCCGCAGGTTGGGTCCGGGAGAGCTCATCGTGGTCATGGCGTCAACGCTCCACCAGCGCGATGCGCTTGTTGTACCAGTTCATGAACAGCGAGATGGACAGGCTGACCGTGAGGTATGCCGCCATGATGATGGCGATGCCCTCGATCGCCTGCCCGGTCTGGTTCAGCGTGGTGTTGGCGACCGACACGATGTCCGGATAGCCGATCGCGACCGCGAGCGACGAATTCTTCGTGACGTTCAGGTACTGGCTGGTCATCGGTGGGATGATCACCCGGAGCGCCTGTGGCAGGATCACGAGGTTGAGGGTGCGGTTGTTGTGCAGGCCGACCGCCTGCGCCGCCTCCCACTGCCCCTTGGGCACGGCGAGGATGCCGGCGCGGACGATCTCGGCGATGAAGGCCGCCGTGTAGACGACGAGGCCGACGGTCAGGGCCGCGAACTCCGGCGTCAGGGTGGCGCCGCCGACGAAGTTGAAGCCGCGCAGGGCCGGCATGTCCCAGGCCAGCGGAGCGCCGAGCGCCAGCCACACGACGATCGGGAGTGCCACCATCATCCCGAGGTTCGGGAGCAGGACCGGCGGCCGCTTGCCCGTGCGCACCTGCGTGGCGTTGGCGCTGCGGGTGTAGACCCAGGCGCCGACGATGCCGGCCGCCAGCGCGCCCACGACCCAGACGTGAAGGTCGTCCCAGACCGGCCAGGGCACCTTGATGCCGCGGTTCGAGAGGAAGACGCCCTCGCCCAGCTTCATCGCCTGCCGCGGTCCGGGAAGCCCCTGGAGCAGCGTGTACCAGAGGAACAGCTGAAGCAGCAGCGGGGTGTTCCGCACCACCTCGACGTACGCCGACGCGATCCTCGCGAGCAGCCAGTTCTTCGACAGCCGGGCGATGCCGATCACCGTGCCGAGGATCGTCGCCAGCACGATGCCGACGACGGCGACCTTGAGCGTGTTCAGGAGGCCGACGATCAGGGCGCGCTGATAGCTGTCGGCCGGGGAATAGGCGATCATCGCCTCGCCGATCGGCAGCCCCGCCTCCCGGCCGAGGAACCCGAAGCCGGTCGCGATGCGCCGGGCCTCCAGGTTGGCGATGGTGTTGCTGACGAGGTACCAGATCCCCAGCGCGACGATGCCGAGGACGAGAACCTGCCAGAAGATCGCGCGAACTGCCTCGTTCTGGAGCGAGAAGCCGCCCCCTCGGACAGACCGGCGAGACCGTTCCGTGTTGCTGATGGCCACCCTCGACGCTCCCTGTTCACCGCGGCCGCTTCTGTGGCGGTCATGTGCAACCCGCGGACCAATGACGTGACGACGTCACGCCGTTGACATTAACGCATGACGGCGGGTCACAGCACCCTTCCCCTGACGGACCCGAACGCAGGACGCCCCGCGGCGGTGGCCGCGGGGCGTCCGTCGATCGTGCGCGATGCGGTCAGCCGAACTCAGCGAAGCGGCGGCGAGTACATCAGCCCGCCCTTGGTCCACAGGTTGTTGACGCCGCGGGGCAGGCCCAGCGGGACGATGTTCCGCTCGAAGCTCTCGCCATAGTTCCCGACGGTCTTGATGATGTTGTAGGCCCAGCGGTTGTCGACGCCGAGCATCTGCCCGAGGTCGCCGGTCGCGCCGAGGAAGCGGCGCATGGCCGGATTCTCGCTGTTCGCCATGCTGTCGATGTTGGCGGACGTCAGGCCCAGTTCCTCGGCCTCGAGCATGGCGAAGAAGGTCCAGCGCACGAGGTCCGACCACTTGCTGTCGCCCTGGCGGACGGTGATGGCGAGCGGCTCCTTGGAGATGACCTCCGGCAGGATGACGAAGTCACCGGCCTGCGCGCCCTGCGAGGCGCGGGTCGAGGCGAGGCCCGACACGTCGGTCGTGAGCGCGTCGCAACGACCGGCGAAGAAGGCGGCGTTCACCTCCTCCTGACGCTCGATGACGACGGCCGTGAAGCGCATGTTGTTGGCGCGGAAGTAGTCGGTCAGGTTCAGCTCGGTCGTGGTGCCGGGCTGCACGCAGATCGTGGCGCCGTTCAGCTCCTTGGCCGAGTTCACGCCCAGGCTCTTCTTCACCATGAAGCCCTGGCCGTCGTAGAAGTTCGTGCCCACGAAGTCGAGGCCGAGCTGCACGTCGCGCTGGAAGGTCCAGGTCGTGTTGCGGGGCATCATGTCCACCTCGCCCGACTGGACGGCGGTGAAGCGCTGCTGCGCCGTCAGCGGCACGTAGCGGACCTTGGTCGCGTCGTTGAACATGGCGATCGCGACGGCCCGGCAGGCGTCGACGTCCAGACCGCGCCAGACGCCCTGGCTGTCGGGCTGGGCGAAGCCGGCGAGGCCGGTGTTCACGCCGCACACGAGGGTGCCGCGCGCCTTGACGGCGTCGAAGATCGGCGACGTGGGCGCCTGGGCGTCGGCGGCGCCGAAGCCGGCGACCGTGAGCGCGGTGCCGAGCGCGAGAGTACGAAGAACGGACATGGAACCTCCTTGTTTCTGTGCGGACCACGCCCATTGGCGGGTGCGGTCGTTCTTGACCGACGTGCTGTTAGAGCATCGGAATAGACCGGTCTACACATAGTGCGATGCCAACGGCCCGGAAGGGTGGCCGTCTGGCCCGATGCCCTTCCGGCCGACGCGGATAAGGTCTAAACAACAGCGAACCTCGAAGATGGACCCGCCGATGACCGACACGCCGTCCCAATCCGACGCCACCCGCCTCGCCCATCTCGGGCGCGACCCGTCCCGGCAGTTCGGCTACGTCAATCCGCCCGTGGTCCGCGGATCCACCTGGCTGGCGCCCGGCCTCGCCGGCTACGAGGCGAACGTGGCGAGGCAGACGGAAGAGTACAGCTACGCCCGGATCCGCAACCCGACCTCCAGCGCCTTCGAGGAGGCGGTCGCGGCACTGGAGGGCGGGCACCGCGCCGTGGTGGCGCCGAGCGGGCTGTCGGCGATCACCACCGCCGTCCTCGCCTTCGTGAAGGCGGGTGGGCACGCCCTCGTCACCGACAGCGTCTACTATCCGACCCGGCTTTTCTTCGACGGGCTCGTGGCCCGCTTCGGCGTGTCCGTCACCTATTACGACCCCGCGATCGGCGCCGGCATCGCGGCCCTGATGCGGCCGGAGACGGGGATCGTCTACGTCGAGTCCCCCGGCTCGATCACCTTCGAGATGCAGGACATCCCCGCCATCGCGGCGGTCGCGCACGCCCACGGGGCGGTGGTGATCCACGACGGCACCTGGGGCACGCCGCTCCACTTCCGGAGCTTCGAGCATGGTGTGGACGTCTCCGTCCACGCGGCGACGAAGTATCTGGTCGGCCATTCGGATGCGATGCTGGGCGTGGTCGTCTGCAACGCGGCGACGTTCGACCGCGTGAAGGCGTCGGCGGTGGGGCTGGGGGTCTGCGCCTCCCCCGACGACGTGTTCCTCGGCCTGCGCGGCCTGCGGACGCTCGGCGTCCGGCTGGAACGGCACTGGGCGTCGGGCGTGGAACTCGCCCGCTGGCTGGAGACGCGGCCGGAGGTGGCGCGGGTCCTCCACCCCGCCCTGCCCTCCCATCCCGGCCACGCCATCTGGAAGCGCGACTTCCGGGGTGCGTGCGGGCTCTTCGGGCTGGTGCTGCGCCCGGTGCCGTCGAAGGCGGTCGAGGCGATGGTCGACGGGCTGTCGCTCTTCGGCGTGGGCGCCAGCTGGGGCGGGTTCGAGAGCCTGATCCTGCGCTCCCATCCCCGCACGATCCGCACGGCTGTCCCCTGGACCGAGGAGGGAACCCTTCTGCGGATCCATGTCGGGCTGGAGGACGTGGCGGACCTGAAGGCGGACCTCGCCGCCGGCTTCGACCGCCTGCGGAGTGCCGCCGGATGAGGGCCGTCGACGCGGTCCTCGCCGAACTCCGCTTCGACGACGCCGGGCTCGTCGCCGCGATCGCGCAGGACGCCGACGACGGCGAGGTGCTGATGATGGCGTGGATGAACGCCGACGCGGTCCGCGAAACGCTGGAGACCGGCCGCGTCTGCTACTGGTCGCGGTCCCGCCGGTCGCTGTGGCGCAAGGGCGAGACCTCCGGTCAGGTCCAGGCGCTGGTCGAGTTCCGCATCGACTGCGACGGCGACGCAGTGCTGTTGCGCATCCGGCAGGAGGGCGTGGCCTGCCACACCGGCCGGCGCAGCTGCTTCTACCGCACGGCGCGCGACGGCGGGCTCGAGGAGCGCCTGCCGGTCACGGTCCCGCCGGAGCGCCTCTACGGCGGCGGGCGATTCTGACGGCGCGTACCATCTTTGATCTGGATCAAGGTCCGGGGGCCCGACCCGTCCTATCAAGAGGGCGTCTCGAACCCTCCAAGTTCGAACTTCGCCGGGGCCCGCAAGGACCCCGGCGATTTTCTTTTCAGGCTCCCGGGCCGAGCGTCCGCCCGAGCCGGCCCGCGAGGTCCTGGACGAACTGCCAGGCCACGCGCCCCGACCGTCCGCCCCGGGTGACCGACCATTCCACCGCCTCCGCCCGCAGCCGTTCGACGGGGACGTCGAGCCCGTGCGTCGCGGCGTAGCCCTCGATCATGGCGAAGAACGTGTCCTGGTCGCAGACGTGGAAGCCGAGCCAAAGGCCGAAGCGGTCGGACAGACTGACCTTCTCCTCCACCGCCTCGCCGGGGTTGATGGCGGTCGCCCGCTCGTTCTCGATCATGTCACGCGGCATCAGGTGGCGCCGGTTCGACGTGGCGTAGAAGACGACGTTCCCCGGCCGCCCCTCGATCCCGCCCTCCAGCACCGCCTTCAGCGACTTGTAGGTGCTGTCGCCGCCGTCGAAGGACAGGTCGTCGCAGAACAGGACGAACCGGCGCGCACTCTCGCGCAGATGCCCGAGGAGGCGCGGCAGCGTGGGGATGTCCTCCCGCGCGATCTCGACCAGCGCCAGCGATCCTGGCCGCTCCGCGACCACGGCCGCGTGCACCGCCTTGACCAGCGAGCTCTTGCCCATGCCGCGCGCACCCCACAGAAGCGCGTTGTTCGCCGGCAGCCCGGCGGCGAAGCGGCGCGTGTTCTCCAAAAGGATCTCGCGCTGGCGCCCGATCCCCTGGAGGAGCACGAGGTCGACGCGGTTGACCGTGCGGACCGGGTCGAGGCGATCCGGTCCGGTGTGCCAGACGAAGGCGTCGGCCGCGTCGGTGTCGACGCCGCCGGTCGTGGGCGGCGCCAGCCGTTCGAGGGCTTCGGCGATCCGGACGAGCAGCGGCAGCAGGATCTCGGTTTCCGGGAGAGGGTTTGGCACGGCGGCGGAACACCCATGTAGATGTGCGAGCGCGCGGGACCGTATCACGGTGCCGTCGCGTGGCAACCGGGCGGGTTCGGTTTGCAACCGCCGGAACGGTCGCTATAGTCCGCCGGCCTTCGGGCCAAACGAATTCAGCCGGCCGGCGGTCCGCCGTCGGTGTGCGCACGACGAGGGGTTCCCATGTTCATCTCGACCGCCTACGCCCAGGCCGGCGGCGCGCCCGGCGGCGCGTTCGACCTGGTGTCGTTCCTCCCGCTCATCCTGATCTTCGTGGTCTTCTACTTCCTGCTGATCCGCCCGCAGCAGAAGAAGATGAAAGAGCACCGGTCGATGCTCGACGCGCTGCGCCGCGGCGACCGCGTCGTCACCGGCGGCGGCATCGTCGGCACGGTGGTCAAGGTCGGGACCGACGACGAGGTGATGATCGAGATCGCCGAGGGCGTGCGGGTGCGCGTCCTGAAGCCCACCATCACCACCGTGCTCGCCAAGCCCGATCCGGCCCGGAAGGGCGGCGGCGGGACGACCGCGAACGACGAGCCGGCCAACGCCGACGGCGCCGCGCCGGCCCCGGCGGTCCAGCCCGCGCCGACGGGCCTCGCCAGGCTGTTCGGCCGCAAGTGAGACTTTCCCTTTAGGACGCCGTCCGGGACCCCGTCGCGATGCTCCAGTTCCCCCGTTGGAAGATCATCACCATCATCGTCGCGTGCCTGCTCGGCTTCGTGTACGCGGCGCCGAACGTGCTTCCGCGGAGCGTCACCGACCGGCTCGAGGGGCTCCCCTCCTGGCTTCCCGGACGGACGATCAGCCTCGGTCTCGACCTTCAGGGTGGCTCGCACCTGCTGCTTCAGGTCGAATCCCGCGCGGTCGTCCAGGAGCGGCTGAACGGCCTGCTCGACGAGATGCGGACGCGGCTGAGGACGGCGAACATCGGCTATCTCGACCTGCGCGTCGAAGGAAACGGCGTCGTCTTCACGGTGCGCGAGGCCGCCCAGATCGCACGGGCGCAGGAGGCGGCCCGCGCGGCCGAGAGCGATCTCGTCACCTCGGCCGACGGAACCCGCGTGACCGTCGCCCTGACGGAGGCGGCCATCACGGCCCGCCGGCGGCAGGCGGTGGACCAGTCGATCGAGATCGTGCGCCGCCGCGTCGACGAGACGGGGACGCGCGAACCCCTCATCCAGCGGCAGGGCGAGGACCGCATCGTCCTCCAGTTGCCCGGCATCGACGATCCGGAGCGGGTCAAACGCCTGCTCGGCCAGACGGCCAAGCTCAGCTTCCGCTTCGTCGACGAGACGGTGGGCCCGCAGGACCTCGCCCAGGGACGCGTGCCCGCCGGGATCGAGGTCCTGCCCAACGCCGACCGCGGCGGCCTGATCGCCGTTCAGCGGCGGGTGATGGTCAGCGGCGACACGCTGGTCGACAGCCAGCCGTCCTTCCAGAACGGTCAGCCGGTCGTCAGCTTCCGCTTCGACAGCATCGGCGCGCGCCGGTTCGCCGACGCGACCCGGGACAACGTCGGGCGTGCCTTCGCCATCGTGCTGGACGACCGGGTGATCAGCGCCCCCGTCATCCGCGAGCCGATCCTGGGCGGGTCGGGCGTCATCTCCGGAAGCTTCACGACCCAATCGGCCAGCGACCTCGCGCTGCTGCTGCGTGCGGGCGCCCTGCCCGCCCCCCTCACGGTGCTGGAGGAGCGGACGGTCGGCCCGGGCCTGGGCGCCGATTCGATCGCCGCGGGCGAGATCGCCTCCATCGCGGGCCTCGGGCTCGTCGTCGTGCTGATGGTGGTCGGCTACGGCCTGTTCGGCGTGTTCGCGATCGCCGCGCTCCTCATCAACATGGTCTTCATCTTCGCCTTCATGTCGCTCCTCCAGGCGACGCTGACGCTGCCGGGCATCGCCGGCATCGTGCTGTCGATCGGCATGGCGGTGGACGCGAACGTGCTGATCTACGAGCGCATGCGGGAGGAGATGCGGGCCGGGCGGTCGGTCATGGCCGTCATCGACGCGGGCTACAGCCGCGCGATGAGCGCCATCGTCGATTCGAACATCACCAGCCTGATCGCCTGCCTCCTGCTCTACGCCTTCGGAACCGGGCCGGTGCGCGGCTTCGCCGTCACCCTCGGCGTCGGAATCACCGCGTCGATGTTCACCGCCATCATGGTCACCCGCCTGATGATCGTGACGTGGATGCGCCGCACCCGTCCCAAGGCGATCCCCATCTGAGCCGGGGCGGCGCCCCGGCGGAGGCCCGATGGTCGACATCACGCCGATCATTCCCGCCGACCGGCAGGTCATCGACACCTACGGTCCCGGCATCTTCCGTGTCGCGAACACGATCCACCGGACACCGCTGATCGTGTTCCCCGACCGGACGCTGCCCTGGTCGCCCCCGGCGTTCGAGGCCCTGTCGGTGGCCGACTTCGCCCCGGTCGTCGAGCGCGCGGCGGAGGTCGGGGTGGTCCTGCTGGGCTGCGGTCCGCGGATGCTTCCCGTGCCACGCGCGCTGCGCCAGGCCGTGCGCGACGCCGGCATCGTCATGGATCCGATGGACACCGGGGCCGCCTGCCGGACCTACAACGTGCTCCTCGCCGAGGGGCGGCGCGTCGCGGCCGTGCTCTACATGGTCTGAGTTCAGTCAGGCCGCACAGGACGGATTCCGCCTTCATCCCGTGACGAGGTGAAGGGCGGTGTCCGATGGGGCGACGGTCACGCGCCGTCCCCAGTCGAACGGGAGATAATCCTGTTCCATGCCATCGGCGAATATCACGCCACCATCGTTCATCCGCGACGTGACCTCGATCGACGTACCGACGAGTTTGCCGGCCCGCAGGCTCGTGCCGGTCACGATGCTCGGGAACGGCTCCCGAACGAAGTACGCAACGGCCTGCTCGTCTGGAGCGAGGGCCACCTGCATCCCCACCGATTCCATGATCGAACGGGCCCAACCGGTGGCGCCGGTGCCCGAGGCGACGATCAGGCCGCTGGAACTCTGGTTCTCCTGCCCGTCGCCGACCGCGAGACCGTAGCGCGCCGACTGGTGGCTTCGATGCCCGACGAACACTTCGTTGAGCGCAAGCAGGCGTTCGCCGGAATCGAGCCGAGCCTCGACCATCGTCCGGCGGTCGACCGGGGCTTGTCCGCTCGCCGCGGCACGCAGCAGGTCCGCCAGACGCCGCGCCGGCACCCGAACCAGAACGCCGTCGTAAAGGTCCGGCGACGGGTTCACGCCGAGCACGGGCTGGCCGGCGAGGTATTTGGCGACGTTGGCGACCAGACCGTCCTGGCCGACGGGCACGATGACGTCCTCCGGCCCGAACTGGAACCTGTCGAGATCGGGACGGCGCACGTGAGCCTGCCGCCAGTCCTCCGGCACCGCGAGCCGCGCCAGTCTCAAGGCGTCGCGCAACTGACGGTCGCGCGACTCCAACGCCTCGATGCTCTGGCCACGGGTCTCCAGGAAGAACCGGGCCTGCTCGCGCGTGGAGTGCCGCGCGAGCAACAGTTCGTGGTCACTCTCCCGCGTGACGAAGACCGCACGAGGGCTGTTGGTCGGCATGGCCGCCTCACTGTGCGGGGAGTGTGGGGACCTGGCGTCGGAACTCGCCCAGGATGCTGGCAAGCAGATCCGGCGTGATGTTCAGATGCTCGATCTTGTCCACCTTCCCCGCCAGCTGGCGCGCGGCGAGGCCGAGCAGGATCGATGGCGGCAGATCGCTGTAGACGGCGACGCGCGCCCGTTCGGCGTCCGCCTTCGCGCCCTCGACGAGGCGGATGCGCTCCGCCTCGGCCGCCGCCTCGATCTGCTTCGCCGCGGCGGCGCCCGCCGAGCGCGCACGGGCGATCGCAGCCTCCTCCGCCACGAGCTGTTGCGCACGACGGGCGAGTTCGGTCTTGTTGGCGAGTTCGTTTTCGGCGATCGCGCGCTCCTTCTCGACCGCGAGAGCGCGACGTTCGAACGTCGCCTGATCCGCCTTCTGCTGGAGCGCCTCGAACGTCGGCGCTTGGAGTGCGCGTTCCAACTCGGTGCTCGGCGCGAGGCCGGTGAGCCGAACCGCGACGACCTCGAGGCCGATCTCTCCCAGACCGGGGTCGTTGGCCAGCGCGTCCATCAGCGCGACGCGCAGGGCGCCCGGACCCGCATCGAGGAGCGCCTGCACGGAAGCCCGCGCGAGGTATTGGGTCACCGCCTGATTGACCAGCCCAGCGAAGCGCGTCTCGATCCGCTGGATGGGCTCGGCGGTCCAACGTCCGTTTTGCAGGCTGATGGTGAAGTCGACGCGCGCGGCGAGACGTTCCGGGTCGGCGACCCGCCAGGTCAACGTGCCCTGCACCGCGACGGTCTGGAAATCCTGGCTCCGACTCTTCACGAACAGCGCCATCTCGCGGTCGTCCATCGGGACCTCCGCGATGCTTGCGGTCTCAGGCCGGAACCAGAAGACAAGACCGCGTCCGCTCTGCAGCACGCGCCCCTTGCCGTACTGGATGACGTGGCTGCTCGCGTCGGCGCGCAGTTGGGCGGCGAGGCCGTAGTTGCGCATCTGTGCCATCATTCCTCTCCTTCCGTCTTGCGGTAGCGATAGAGTTCGGCCGGACGGAACGAGGCACCCGTCTCGCGCTCGCCCGTCGCCTCCAGACAACCGCGATCGAGCATGCGGCGTCGGAAGGCAGGTTTGTTGAGCTTGGTGTCGAGGATCGCCTCGTGGATGTCCTGCAGCGCGCGCAGGGTGAAGCGCTCGGGCAGCAGGGCGAAGGCGATCCCGGAATAGTCCAGCTTGCCGCGCAGGCGCCGGACCGCGAGGCCGAGCATCGTCCCGTGATCGAACGCCAGCGGCAGGGGATCGCCGTCGCCGAGACGCGCCTCGACGGGGCCGCCCCTGGCGCCGGCCCACGGGACGCCGATCTCCGCGAGCGCCAGCCCGGGTGCGGATTTCAGGGCCGCCGCGAACCGGTCCGCCGGCAGGAGCGCGAAATAGGCCACGCTGACGATCCGCATCCGCGGATCGCGATCGACCGCCCCGAAGGTGTAGAGCTGCTCGAGATAGGCGTCCGTCATCCGGGCCTTGGCCGAGAGAATGCGCCGTGCCGCATCGTCGAGGCTTTCGCCGATGCCGACGAAGCCGCCCGGTAGTGCCCAGGCTCCCGCGAATGGATGGCGCTCGCGTCGTGTCAGAAGGACGGCGGGCGATCCTTCGACCACGCTCATCAGGATCAGGTCCACGGCGACGGACGGCCGAACGAAGGCCGTGGCGTCATCGCTTTCGAGATACTCGGCCTCGCTCATCACCGCGCACCTTACATCTAAGATGCACGTTACATATTTCTATCTTGCATATATGTCAAGGGGTGCGTGCCGGGTGTGCCTCCGCAACGCGACCGCCACGGTCATGAGGGCGGGCTTCAGGTGTCCGAACGGTTCGACGATGGAGGAACGAACCCGTCCTGGCGACGCGCCCGGCGCCACAAGGTCCATGGTGTCCGTGTGCCCGCCGGTCGGAAGGCACACGGAGGGCGGTTGCCCGGAATGAGAAAGGGGCCCCGAAGGGCCCCTTTCAATCACCGGCGCTGCCGGGACAGGCTCACTTCGCCTCGGCGAGCTTCTGGGCCACGAACTCCCAGTTCACCAGATTGTCGACGAAGGCCTTCAGGTAGTCGGCGCGGCGGTTGCGGTAGTCGATGTAGTAGCTGTGCTCCCACACGTCGCAGCCGAGGATGGCGTGCTGCCCGTGGACCAGCGGGTTCTCGCCGTTCGGGGTCTTCGTGACCTTCAGCTTGCCGCCGTCGACGACCAGCCAGCACCAGCCGCTGCCGAACTGGCCGACGCCGGCCTGGACGAACTGCTCCTTGAACGCATCGACCGACCCGAAGTCGGACTTCAGGCGGCTCTCGAGTTCGGAGGGGATCGCCCCGCCGCCGTGCGGCTTCATCGCCGGCCAGAACAGCGCGTGGTTCCAGTGCTGGCCCGCATTGTTGAAGATCGCCTGCTTCGACGCGTCGCCGAACGACGCCTTGCAGACCTCCTCGAGGCTCTTGCCGGCGAGCGGCGTGTCCTTCACGAGGTTGTTCAGCGCCGTGACATAGGCCTGATGGTGCTTGTCGTGGTGGAACTCGAGGGTCTCCCGCGACATGTAGGGCCCCAGCGCATCGTGCGCGTACGGCAGCGGCGGCAGTTCGAAAGCCATGGTTGGTCCTCTGGCGTTGTGATCGGGTCCGAACCCGACGTTCACATATGTCGGCGCGCGCGGCGTGTGAAGCCTCGATCGCCGCTCAGGCGCGGGCGAAGGTGGACACCCACCCTTTCGCATGCACGACGAGACGCTGGCCGGCGGACAGCTGCACCCGGCGGGCCAGCGGATCCGCCCGGCCCAGGCGGCGGCGCAGCGCCTGCGCCTCCAGCAGCTGTGCCCGGGCCTCCGCCCGGAGCCCGCGGTCCTTCAGCAGGGCGGGCAGCGGCGCCGAGCGCTCCAGCAGCCCGTCCACCTGCCGCAGCATCCGGTCGAAGACGGCGCGGACGGTCGCGTCGCTCGACCGCTCGACGAGCCGCTCGACCGACACGCCCGCCTCGTCGAACCACTGGACGGGAATGTAGCAGCGCCCGAGTTCGGTCCAGTCGGACCGGCTGTCGCGCACCGTCCCCAGGATGTGGACCGCCGCGCAGAGCGCGTCGGCCGCCGGCGCGGTGGCCGACGTGTTCTCGCCATGCTGTTCCAGAACGAAGCGCCCGCCCGGCGCCGCCGCGTAGCGGCAATAGAGGAGGAGGTCGCTCCACGAGCGGCACACCTGCCCGACGGCGTCCTTGCGGACGGCCTGAAGGACCTGTCGCGCGTGCCGGTCGCCGATTCCCAGCTCGACGAGCGCCTCGCGAAGCTCGACGCCGACCTTGAGGTAGGGCCGCTTCGCACGGCCTTCGACCAGTGACTTCTCGAGGGCGTCGACGTGGTGCAGCTTCGCCTCGGGCTCGAGCAGAGGGTCGTCGGCGATGCCCTGCGCCAACTGGACGAAGCGCGCGAAGGTGAGGACGTGGGCCCTGTGGCGGCGCTTGAGGAAGCGGGGATTCAGGAGGGCGCCCTCCCGCGGGTGGCGGGGCCGCGCCGACGGGTCGCCGGGCTTCAGCGTGATGGGGAGCGGCTTGCCGCCCCGATCGGGGTCCGTGAAGGGAGCGACGCGATGTTCAGCCATGGAGGGCGGTCCCGACTGCGAGGGGCATCGACGCGAGGTGGCCGGAACGCCCGTCCGGGACTATACAGAACCCGGACCCGCTCCAGAAACCCCCACGAAAAGAAACCGCGTTCATGTCGGACGGTGCCCTCGCTCTCCCGTCATGCGGGCGTCTCGTCCGGACGCACGACCCCGATCGGTTTTCCGCGAGCCTGTTCGCACCGTCGGACCGGCGCGAGGATCTGTGGGCCGTCCATGCCTTCGCCCACGAGGTCGCCAAGACGCGTGAGGTGGTCAGCCAGCCGGTGATGGGCACCATCCGCCTGCAATGGTGGCGGGAGGCGATCGACGGCATTTACGCCGGCACCCCGCGCCGGCACGAGGTGATCGACGCGTTGGCGATCGCCGTCGATCGGCGGCGCCTGCCGCGGGACCCCTTCGACGCGCTCATCGACGGCCGCGAGCGCGATCTCGAGGACGCGCCGCCCGCGACGCTCGACGACCTCCTGACGTACGCCGAGGCGACCGGGGGCCCTCCCGCGGAACTCGCGGCCCTCGTCCTGGGGGCGCCCCGTGCGATCCCGTCGGCGCGCGCGGCGGGGGCGGCCCATGCGCTCGCGGGGCTGATGCGCGCGGTGCCCTTCCACGCCCGTGCCCGCCGCCTCTTCCTGCCGGCCGATCTGCTCGCGGCGTCCGGTGTGTTCACGAACCAACTCTTCGACCTGAAGGCGCCGGCGGGGCTGGCGACCGTCGTCCGTGCGGTCGCCGAAGCGGCCGCCGCGCGCCTGTCGGACGCGCGTGCCGCCCGCGCGACCGTCCCGGGGGACGCGAGGGCGGCCGTGCTGGTCGGCACGCTCGCCGGCCTTCATCTGTCGACGCTCGCGCGGGCGGGATGGAACCCGTTCGAGCCCCGGGTCGCCATGCGTCATCCCGCGACCCCGCTGCGCCTCGCGTGGGCGGCCGCGACGGGGCGCTGGTGACGGGTCAGGCGGCGCGCCGCGCGCCCCCGCCGAGCCAGCCGTCGATGTCCGCCAGCGCGCGTGCGGACATCGACGCCTTCCGGTCCCGGCCCCTCGGCTCCTTCCCGTCCGCCCCCCGCGGCGGCGGCGGGAACAGGCCGAAGTTCACGTTCATCGGCTGGAACGTCTCCGCATCCGCCCCGCCGGTGATGTGGCCGAGCAGCGCGCCCATCGCCGTCGTCGCCGGCGGGGCCGTCGGCACGCCGCCGAGGCGCTCGGCCGCGGCGAAGCGGCCGGCCATCAGACCCACCGCCGCACTCTCCACATAGCCCTCGCAACCGGTGATCTGGCCGGCGAAGCGCAGCCGCGGCTCCGCCTTCAGGCGAAGCGCGCCGTCCAGAAGCTTGGGCGAATTGAGGAACGTGTTCCGGTGCAGGCCGCCGAGGCGCGCGAACTCCGCGCCCTCCAGCCCCGGGATCATCCTGAACACCCGGGCCTGCTCCGCATGCTTCAGCTTCGTCTGGAACCCGACGAGATTGTAGAGCGTTCCCAACGCGTTGTCCTGGCGGAGCTGGAGCACCGCATGAGGACGGCGGCCGGTGTGCGGGTCGGTCAGGCCGACCGGCTTCATCGGCCCGTAGCGCAGCGTGTCGATCCCGCGCGACGCCATCACCTCGATCGGCAGACAGCCCTCGAAATAGGGCGTGTTCGCCTCCCACTCCTTGAACTCGGTCTTCGGCGCGTCCAGCAGGGCGTTGATGAAGCCGAGATACTGCTCCTTGTCGAAGGGGCAGTTCACGTAGTCCTTGCCGGTGCCGCCCGGCCCCGCCTTGTCGTAGCGCGACTGGAACCACGCCTTCGTCAGGTCGATCGTGTCGAAGTGGACGATCGGCGCGATGGCGTCGAAGAAGGCGAGCGCGTCCTCGCCCGTCAGGCCGCGGATCGCCTCGGCCAGCGCCGGTGAGGTCAGCGGACCGGTCGCGAGGATCACGCTGTCCCAGTCGGCCGGCGGCAGGCCCGCCACCTCGCCCCGCTCGATCGTCACCAGCGGGTGCGCCGCCAGCGCGGCCGTCACGGCGGCCGAGAAATGGTCGCGGTCGACCGCGAGCGCCCCGCCGGCGGGAAGCTTGTGCTCGTCGCCGCAGCGCAGGATCAGCGAGCCGGACCGGCGCATCTCCTCGTGCAGGAGACCGACGGCGTTGTAGGCCGCGTCGTCCGAGCGGAACGAATTGGAACAGACGAGTTCGGCGAAGCCCTCGGTCGAATGCGCCTCGGTCATCCGCACGGGCCGCATCTCGTGCAGCACCACCGGCACGCCGGCCTCTGCGATCTGCCAGGCGGCCTCGCTGCCGGCGAGGCCGGCCCCGACGACGTGGACGGGGTTCGTCATGGATCTGTCACTCCCGGGCGGACGTCCCGCTGATGTGGCGGCGGGACGTCCCCGGGACAATGCCGGTCGGCGCCGGTCGCCTCAACTGCCCGTGGCGAACTGGGTGCCCTGCTGGCCGCGGGTGGCCCAGCCCGTCATCCGGCGCTCGATCGCCGCGAAGAAGACGTAGGTGACGACGCCCATGACCGCGATCACCACGACGCCGGCGAACATCAGCGGGATGCGGAACTGGCTCGACGCCTGCAGCATCAGGAACCCGATCCCTTCGTTCGAGGCGATCGTCTCGGAGATGACGGCGCCGACGAAGGCGAGCGTGATGGCGACCTTCAGGGAGGCGAAGAAATAGGGCATCGAACGCGGCAGCCCGATCTTCATCAGGATGTCGAGCTTGCTGGCGCCGAGCGAGCGCAGCACGTCCTCGATCTCCGGCTCCACCGTCGCGAGGCCGGTCGCCACGTTCACCGCGATCGGGAAGAAGCAGATGAGGAAGGCGGTCGCGATGGCCGGGGCCTGGCCGATGCCGAGCCAGAGCACCAGGATCGGCGCGATCGCCACCTTGGGGATCGAGTTGAACCCGATCAGGACGGGATAGAGACCGTTGTAGACCAGCCGGGACGAACCGATCGCGACGCCCAGCAGCAGGCCGAAGACGATCCCCAGCCCGAACCCGGAGAGCGTGTTCACCAGCGTGAACATCGCGTGGCCCATGATCGGCCCGCGGAACTGGACGAAGGCCTGCGCGATCGCGGTCGGGGACGGCAGCACGAAGGGCTGGATCTTGCCGACGACGACGACGAGTTCCCACACGACGAAGATGCCGATCGTGACGATCCAGGGGATCGCCAATTCCATCTGCCGGCGGGTGATGCGGTTGGAGAGGGCCATCTCAGGCGACCTTCGCGACGGGGCGCGCGACCGTCTCCGCCGCACGTGCCTCGCTGCGGACCTGGCTGATCTGGTCGCGGATGGCGTGGACGAGGGAGACGAATTCGGGCTTGTAGGTGTCGTCGAGCGAGCGCGGCCGCGGGATGTCGACGCGGTGGGTCGCGATGATGCGACCGGGCCGCGCGCTCATGACGAAGATCTTGTCGGCGAGGAAGGCCGCCTCGCGCAGGTCGTGGGTGACGAGGATGCAGGTGAACTTCCGCTCCAGCCACAGGTCCTGCATGACCTGCCAGAGTTCCTCGCGCGTGAAGGCGTCGAGCGCGCCGAACGGCTCGTCCAGCATCAGGAGTTCCGGCTCGTGGATGAGCGAGCGGCAGAGGTTCGCCCGCTGCTGCATGCCGCCGGAGAGCATCCAGGGGTGTTTCTGTTCGAAGCCGTTCAGGCCCACGGTGCGAAGCAGGTCCTTCGCCTTCGCTTCGTAGACGGCCCGCTCCTGGCGCAGACGGGACCGGTGGGGCTGCACGATCTCCAGCGGGAGCATGACGTTCCGCAGCGTGGTGCGCCACGGCAGCATCGTCGGGTTCTGGAAGGCCATGCCGACGATCTTCAGCGGCCCGCCCACCTCGCGACCGGCGACGATGATATTGCCCTGGGTCGGCGGCATCAACCCCGTCACGAGCTTCATCAGCGAGGACTTGCCGCAGCCGGACGGGCCCACGACGGCCGCGAACTCCCCCTTCTCGAGCGAGAGGCTCGTCTGGTCGAGGGCCAGGGTGCCCCCGTCCCCGCCGTAGCGGAGGCTGACGCGGTCGAGTTCGACGAAGGATGACAAAGGCGGCTCCCAGTGGATCGGTTGGCCGGCCCCGCGGTAGGGCCGGCCGGTCCGGTCGTCAGGTGAACTTCAGCAGGCTGCGGTCCGGGAGCCAGGTCGGATCGTAGACGTCGGACGCCTTCAGCGGGGTCGTGACGTTGAACGCCGCCTTCATCGTGTCGATCATCTCCTGCATCCCGGCCTCGGTCACCGGGGAGAGGCCGTCCTTCAGCACGTTCGCCGTGCGGACGAACTCGTAATTCATCGCGAGGCGCTCCTTCTCCAGCGCCCGGTCGGTCAGCGGGTCGGCCTTCGCGAGCGACGCGACGGCGCCGTCCAGGTCCTTGAAGGCCGCGATCTGCGCCCGCGCGATCGCCTTGACCATGCCCGTGACGACGCGCGGATTGGCCTGCGCGTAGCTCCGGCGGACGATCACCGAGGTCGAGTAGAGGCGCACGCCCGCGTCGGCGTACTTGAAGGAGATGATGTCACCCGGCGCGACGCCGGCGGCCCGCAGGCCGAACACGCCCGACGTCATGAAGCCGGAGATGGCGTCGGCCTGGCCCTGCGCCAGCATCGTCTCGCGCAGCTGCGGGGTGACGGTGATCCAGCTGATCTTCGAGGCATCGATCCCGGCGGCCTTGGCGAAGGCGGGGAAGAGCTGGCGGCCGGCGTCCGTCTCGGGCGCCGCGATCTTCCGGCCTTCGAGCTGCTTGGGCGTGGTGATGCCCGAGCGCTTCGTCGTCATCGCGGCGAGCTGCGTCGCCTCGGTGATCACGAACGGGGTGATGAGGTCGCTCGTCGGGTTCTCGAGCTTCAGGCGGATCGTCGGGCTGAGATCGGCGATCCCGATGTCGTAGGCGCCGGTCGCGACCTTCACCGGAACGTCGCCCGAGCCGAAGCCGCGGTCGACCTTCACGTCCAGTCCCTCGTCGCGATAGAAGCCCTTCTCCAGCGCGTAGAGATAGACGGACTGCGGTCCCTGGAACGCCCAGTCGAGGGTGAACTTCACCGGGATCAGCGACTGCGCCCGCACGATGTGCGGAAACCCGGCGACGAGACCCGCGCCGGCCAGTGCGGCCCCTCCGGTGAACGCCCGACGGCTCAGCTTCATGTCATCCTCCGATCGACCAGGGCCGGCACGTGCCGCCCGCTCGCCTCCCCCGTCAGCAAGTCCCGTACCAAGCACCGCCCGGCGGCCGGGCGGGATGCGCCGGGCGGTGGCGTGGTCACGATCTGGTCGAAGGACGGGCGTTTGCCCATGGAATAGGCAGTTGCCGCCGTTGTGATCCCCCCTACCGCGTGGGGGCTCCCGCCGCGGTCCACGCCGCGAGGATGGCGCGTTCCTCGGCCGTGATCTCGGTGACGTTTCCGGGCGGCATCGCGGCGGAGTGCACCGCCTGGAGCGCGATCGTCCGGGCCTGCCGCGCGATGTCCGCGGCATTGTCGAGCACCACGCCGCGCGGCGGAGCGGCGATCCCGTCCCACGCCGGCTCGACCGCGTGGCACATGGAGCAGCGCGCGAGGACCACCTCCTCCGCCTGCGCGAAGGCGACCGGGGCGGACGGGCGCGCGTCGGCGGCCCGGGCGGCCCGCGGGCCCTGGGCCGAGAGCCAGCCGATCGCGACAAAGCCCGCCGCCGCGACGGCCCACGTCCACCAGGGGCTGCCCGTGCCCGCGTGGCGGGAATTGAAGAAATGCCGGATCAGCGGCCCCATCAGGAGGACGATGGCCACGATCAGCCAGTTGTAGCGGGTGCCGAACAGCAGCGGATAGTGGTTCGCCAGCATGAGGAACACGACCGGCAGCGTCAGGTAGTTGTTGTGCAGCGACCGCTGCTTGGCCTGCTTGCCCCAGATCGGGTCCGGCTTCTCGCCCGCGATCAACGCCGCCACCGTCTTGCGCTGGTTCGGGATGATGGTGACGAAGACGCTCGCCACCATGATCGTCCCGATCAGCGCGCCGATCTGGATGAAGGCGCCGCGGCCGCTGAAGACGTTGCAGAACAGGAGCGTGAGAAGGACGAGCGCCACGTAGAGGATCACGCCCACCAGGAGGTCGTTCCGCCCGAGCCGCGACCGGCACAGCGCCTCGTAGCCCAGCCAGGGCAGGATGAGCCCGGCGAGGCTGACGGCCACCGCCTGCCAGGGCTCCATCGGCATGTGCGCGTGGTCGATGAGGAAGAGGCTCGCGCCCAGATAATAGACGACCACCAGAAGCGCGAAACCCGACAGCCACGTCGTATAGGCCTCCCACTTGAACCAGGTGAGTTCGTCCGGCATCCGCGCCGGCACCACGAGGTACTTCACCATGTTGTAGAAGCCGCCGCCATGGACCTGCCACGCCTCGCCCTGCACGCCGGCCGGCAGGTCGTCCCGCTTCTTCAGGCTCAGGTCGAGCGCGATGAAATAGAAGGACGATCCGATCCACGTGATCCCGGCGATCACGTGCAGCCAACGGATCGCCATCCCCGCCCATTCGATCAGAATTGCCTCGTACATCCCGCCCTCGTCACCCGTCGTCGCATCGTCACGACCGCCCCGACCCAAGGCACGTTCCGTGCCATCCGAGGTGGCGGTCCGGCAATCGTCGCGACGTCGCGCCCGCGACGATCGGCGGACTTGCCTGCGCGCCCCCAACCGCAACACTGTGCCCGGATCCTACGTCAGCGCGGCCGACGCCATCGTCCAGAAGCAGGAGAGGAACCCGCATGGGCCGCCTGACCACCCACGTCCTCGACACCTCCCGCGGGCTTCCGGCCGCCGGCCTGCACATCGAGGTCATGTCGCTCGAGGAGAACGACGCGGTCCATCCGTTGAAGGAGGTCGTGACCAACGCCGACGGACGGACGGACCGGCCGCTCCTCGACGGCCCGGAGTTCACGGTCGGCGAGTACGAGCTGCGTTTCCATGCCGGCGCCTATTTCCGGACGATCGGCCTCGTCCTGCCCCACCCGCCGTTCCTCGACATCGTATGCGTCCGCTTCGGCGTCGCGAACGCGGAGCGCCACACCCACGTGCCTCTCCTCGTGAGCCCTTACGGCTATTCCACATATCGCGGCAGTTGAGCCGGCGCGCCCGGAGGGGTGGTAGGGACGAGGGGGCTCGAACCCCTATGGCTGCCGCCGGCGGATTTTAAGTCCGCTCCGTCTACCAGTTCCGGCACGTCCCCCGATCGACCGGTGGGGACCGGCCGTCCGGCGTAACCCTAGTTCGGTCGACCGCCCGTCGCAAGCCGCCGCGCCTTACGCCACGGTCTTGTCGCAACCCGGGCGCGAGGCCATCTGGCCTGCATGGAAATGGCCCAGATCGCCGGCCTCGTCGGCGCCCTCGTCGCTCTCGTGATCCTCGTGCCCCGGGTCCGGCGGATCGGGGGCGGCGCGATGCTCCGCGCGATCGCCGGCTGGCTCGCGTTCGCGGTCGTGCTCGCCCTGGCCTATCGGTTGTGGGCCGGCTGACGGGATGCGCCCTCAGCCCTGGCCGGCCTCGACCACGGGATCGCCACCGAGCCCGCTGACGAGGTCGGCCACCGCCGCCGTCGCCGCCTCCAGCCCCGCCTCGTCGGTCGCGCGCAGCACCAGAGACACGCCGAAGGACTGGTTCCTGTAGAAGGGATAGCTGCCGATCTCGACCGCCGGGAACCGGTCCTGGATCGCCGACAGCCCCTCGGCGATGATCCCTTCCGGCAACAGGCAGCGGACGGTGCGGGCGTGCATCGGCGGCCCGCCGACGAGCGTGGGCGCGATCCCGTCGAACATCGCGTGCATGATGGAGGGAACGCCCGCCATCACGTGGACGTTGCCGATCCGGAAGCCGGGCGCCTTGCTGACGGGGTTGTCGATCAGCGCGGCGCCGACGGGCGCGTTCGCCATCCGCAGCCGCGCGGCGTTCAGCTGTCCCGGCGGATAGTGCGCCTCCAGCCGGCGGCGCGCCTCCTCGTTCTGTTCGAGCGGGACGCCGAACGCCTCGGCGACGCACTCGGCCGTGATGTCGTCGTGGGTGGGGCCGATGCCGCCCGTGGTGAAGACGTAGGTCCAGCGGGACCGCAGCGCGTTCACCGCGGCGACGACGTCGGCCTTCACGTCGGGCACGACGCGCGCCTCGCGCACGCGGATGCCGAGCGCGCAAAGCCGTTCGGCGAGCCAGCCGAGGTTCGCGTCCTTGGTCCGGCCGGACAGGATCTCGTTGCCGATGACGAGGATGGCGGCGGTGGGGGCGTCGTGGGGCGTGTCGGTCATGGTGGCCGGACGATTCCACGGCGGGCCGGTCCCGCGCAACCGCCGCCCGCCGGTCTTGAACGACGCGGGGCCCAGCGGATAGGGTCCCGGCGATGCGCTTTCCCGCCCCCCTCCTCCCCGGCCGCCTGCTGCGTCGCTACAAGCGATTCCTGGCCGACGTCGATCTCGTCGGCGTCGGCCCGGTCACCGTGCACTGCCCGAATCCGGGCGCGATGATGGGGCTCGATACGCCCGATTCGGACGTGTGGGTGTCGCCGGCCCCAGGCGCTGGGCGGAAGCTGGCCTGGACGCTGGAGATCGTCCGGGCCCCGGCCGAGCAGGGCGGCGGCCTCGTCGGGATCAACACCGGCCATCCGAACCGGATCGCGGCCGAGGCGATCACGGCCGGCGGGATCCCCGCGCTCGCGGGCTACGCGACCGTCCGGCGGGAGGTCCGCTACGGCGTGAACTCACGCATCGACCTGCTGCTGGAAGCCGACGGCAGGCCGCCCGCCTATGTGGAGGTGAAGAACGTCCACCTGCGGCGGGGCGCCTCCACCGTGGCGGAGTTCCCGGACTGCGTGACGGCCCGCGGCGCCAAACATCTCGACGAACTCGCCGCGATGGTGGCCACAGGCGCGCGCGCGGTCATGCTCTACGTCGTCCAGCGCGGGGACTGCGACCGGTTCGCCGTCGCCGCCGACATCGACCCCGCCTACGCCGCGGGCCTCGCCCGGGCGACGGCGGCGGGGGTGGAGGCGATCTGCCACGCCTGCGCGGTGACGACCGACGGCATCGTCCTCGACCGGCCCCTCCCGGTCGTCCTGCCCGCCGTCGCGGACCGCGCCGCGTGACCGGCTCCGCACGCCTGCGCGCCGAGAAGATCCCCCTCCAAGGGCCCGAGGGGTTCGACGGACTGCGGGCCGCTGGGCGCCTCGCCGCGGCCACCCTCGACATGGTGACCCCCTACGTCCTCCCGGGCGTCACGACCGGCGATCTCGACCGGCTGTGCGAGGCGTTCATCCGCGGCCATGGCGCCCTCCCCGCCCCGCTCGGCTACCGCGGCTTTCCCAAGGCGACCTGCATCTCGCTCAACAGCGTCGTCTGCCACGGCATCCCCGGCGACCGGCGGCTGGAGACCGGCGACATCCTCAACATCGACGTCACCGCCATCCTCGACGGCTGGTATGGCGACACGAGCCGCATGTTCGTCGTCGGCGGGTGCTCGGGTGCCGCGACCCGGCTGATCGACACGACCCATGCCGCGATGCTCGCCGGCATCGCGGCCGTCCGGCCCGGGGCGACGCTCGGCGACATCGGATGGGCGATCCAGTCGATCGCCGAGGCGCGGCGGTACAGCGTCGTGCGGGAGTTCTGCGGCCACGGCATCGGCCGTGCCTTCCACCAGCCGCCGACCGTCCTGCATCACGGAACGCCGGGGCGCGGCCTCGTTCTCGAACCCGGGATGGTCTTCACGGTCGAGCCGATGATCAACGCCGGCCGGCGCGAGGTGACGGTGCTCGCCGACGGCTGGACCGCCGTCACCCGCGACGGGAGCCTCTCGGCCCAGTTCGAGCACACCGTCGGCGTCACGGACCGCGGCTGCGAGGTCTTCACCCTGTCGCCCGCCGGCCACACCAGGCCGCCCTACCGGACGGACTGACACCGCCGGTCGTGTCGCCCTATATTCGGGGTTGTGGCGCGAGGAGGCGATCGGTGGGCGACGGCGGGCTTCGTGACGGCGAGGAGGACGGCCCGCACTGGCTGGGGCACCGCCAGCGGTTGCGTGGCCGTTTCCTGGAGGCCGGGGGCGACGCGCTGCAGGACTACGAGCTGCTGGAGCTTCTCCTCTTCTCCGCGATCCCCCGACGCGACGTGAAGCCCGTCGCCAAGGCGCTGCTCAAGGAATTCGGGAGCCTCTGGGCCGTGGTGAACGCCTCCCCCGCCGAACTGGTCCGCCGTGGGGGGCTCGGCGAGACCGCCGCGACCACGGTCTCGGTCGTCGCATCCGTCTCGCGTCGGATGCACTGGCGCCAGCTGAAGGACCAGCCGGTGCTGGGTTCCTGGGCCCGGCTCGTCGAATACGTCGAGCGGGCGATGGCGCACGAGCCGGTGGAGCAGTTCCGGCTGCTGTTCCTCGATCGGAAGAACAAGCTCCTGGCCGACGAGGTGCAGCACCGCGGCACCGTCGACCACACGGCCGCCTACCCGCGGGAGGTGGTGCGCCGGGCGCTGGAGCTGGGCGCGTCGGCCGTCATCCTGGTCCACAACCATCCGTCCGGCGACCCGGAGCCGAGTCGCGCCGACATCGAACTGACGAAGGAGATCGTCGCGGCGTGCCAGACGCTCGGCATCACCGTCCACGACCATCTGATCGTGGGAAAGGGCCGGCAGGTCAGTTTCAAGGCGAAGGGGCTGATGTGACCCGGACAGGTCAGGCGATCTCGATCGCGTAGTCCTCGACGACGAGGTTGGCCAGCAGCTTGCGGCACATCTCCTCGACGGCTGCACGGGCCTTCTCGCGGTCGGTCTCGGCCAGTTCGAGCTCGATCACCTTTCCGGCCCGCACCTCTCCCACCTGCGGGAAGCCGAGGCCGTGGAGCGCGTTGGTGATCGCCTTGCCCTGCGGGTCGAGAACGCCGCGCTTCAGCGTGACGGTGACCCTCGCCTTCATTGCATCACCTTCGGGCCGGAGACGTCCGCGGGCCCGCCCTCGGGAAGGATGCCGAGACGGCGCGCCACCTCCTGGTAGGCCTCCTCGACCTTGCCGAGATCCTGTCGGAACCGGTCCTTGTCGAGCTTCTCGTTCGTCTTCGAGTCCCAGAGGCGGCAGTTGTCCGGGCTGATCTCGTCGGCGAGCACGATGCGCATCTGCTCGTCCTCCCACAGCCGCCCGTACTCGACCTTGAAGTCGACGAGCTTGAGGCCGATGCCGAGGAAGAGGCCGGACAGATAGTCGTTGATGCGCAGGGTCATGGAGATCATGTCGTCCATGTCCTGCGTGTCCGCCCAGCCGAAGGCGGTGATGTGCTCCTCGGTCACCATCGGGTCGCCGAGTTCGTCGGACTTGTAGTAGAATTCGAGGATCGAGCGCGGGAGCTGCGTGCCCTCGGCGATGCCGAACCGCTTCGACAGCGACCCGGCCGCGACGTTGCGGCAGACCACCTCGATCGGAATGATCTCCACCTCGCGCACGAGCTGCTCGCGCATGTTCAGACGGCGCACGAAGTGCGTGGGGATCCCCATCTCGCCCAGCCGGACCATCAGATATTCCGAGATCCGGTTGTTGAGGACGCCCTTGCCGGTGATGACGCCCTTCTTCTGGTTGTTGAACGCCGTGGCGTCGTCCTTGAAGTACTGCACGAGGGTCCCCGGCTCCGGTCCTTCGAACAGGACCTTCGCCTTGCCCTCGTAGATCCGGCGGCGTCTCGTCATCTTGGCTTCCAGGCTGGCAGGAACGGGCACGGGACGCCCGCCCTGGGAAATCGCCTTACCGCATATAGCAATTGCCGACGGTCGGCACAATCGCGGGGGGGGGGGGGCGTCGCGGATCGCGTCCGGGGGTGGCGCCTTCCGGGCCATCGCCGGGTAGGTTATATGAAGGGCGACCGCGCGGCCCGGCCCGCGCCCCAGCAGGGACGCCCCGATGACGACCTTCGACGACCGCCAGCAGGCCTTCGAGAACAAGTTCAAGCACGACCAGGAACTCCAGTTC